>JBICHS010000652.1:0-4164 GCA_043101135.1 Phycisphaeraceae bacterium JB051 | reverse complement strand
AATGGGTTCACGACCGGCATCAGGCACAGGACATCTTGCAGGAAGTCTTTCTGAGGCTTCACCGCAGCTGTCAACTCAAAACGGTGACACGGCAAACCAACCTGCGGGCATACCTGTTTACCATCGCTCGAAATTGTGTGATCGACCACTACCGCTCGCAGGACAGTCAACAACGCAAACTCGCGGAGCATGCAGCCATGGCTCATCCGCAAGAAATCGTTGATCCACATGAAACGCTGGTTAAACGTGAGTCTGTTCAACGTGCACAAAATTGCCTCAGCCTATTGCCCATCGAGCAGCGGGAAGCCATCACGCTTCAGGTGCACTCAGGGCTCAAACTCCGTGAGATTGCTGAAGTGCTTGGCATACCGCTGGGGACCGTCAAAACACGCATCCGCATGGGACTGAAAAAACTCCATCAACAACTCAACGAACAGGAGGCCAAACATGTCTGATCGCCAACCTGTTAACCATGATGACTTGATTATCGATGTACTCTGTGAACCTGCCGACGACACAACGCAAGAGCAGTGGTCGCAAATGATCCGAAACAACACCGCTTTGGAAAACGAATTGGCCCAGCATCAATGCGTGTTGGCAATGCTCAAGCCCGATGATGCGCTTAAGCCCGATGACGCATTTCAAAGACAGTTGTGGAACAAGATCAACGCTGCAGAAAAATCGGCATCCGAGGACCAGCAAACATCAGTCCAGCCAATCACCCCCCGGATCCCACGGCCCCCTCGACGGTATGGCCGTCTGATTCGAACCTGGCCGATCGCGGGATTGGCTGCGGCGATTGTGCTGTTTTTGTGGGTGTTGCCAACGGTCATGCAATCCACTGAGCCCAATGTGGTATGGGCGGATGTGGTGGCAGCGTTCAACAAAATCAATTCCTGTCACATCATTGCCTTCATGGAAGACCCACGCAGCAGCCGCGAGGAACGCAGGTTAGCCAAATTGGAAATGTATTACCGTTCACCGAACCTCTGGCGAGGCCATGCGTTTGATCACGTGGATTTTCGCAATGAGAAAGTCAACAAAATCTACGATGCCAAGGCAAGACAATTTGTCGAACGCAGAGAAGCCCGGTTGCACCTGATTCCCGACGAGTTGTACAGGGGTGTTGAAAAAGGCGATCTGCTCACGTGCATGTTGGAGATGATGTTCGACAGCAAAGACGTCAAACGCACCGCTGTCAAAAATCCCCAGCTTGCAGGCACCAGTGGGATCGAAGTTTTCGACTACGCCCGTGATGCAACCCACCAGTGGGCTCGGGTGTGGGTCCTCACCGAGTCACGCCTGCCGATCCACATGAAGATTTATCAGCCGCGGTTTGATGAGTTTTATGATGTGTCGTTCGACTATTCCGACCCGCAGCCTGCCGAGTTTTTCGATCCGGATCTTTTTGAGCAGATCATCAAGGAACAGGACCTGCGTAAGCCCCACGAGATCATGAAAGCCGGCATCAGTCCCATTGCTGGCAATCCGGTGACTTCCATTAACGTGGCACAGTCGCAAGGCCCCGAAACCATGCCCCAAATCACGCGTGTGCTCGGTGTTGAAGATGGTGCTTTTCTGCTGGAAACCATGCCCAATGACCGCGTGGATCACGGGATGCATATCGAACGCAAATGGCTTGAGCCCACCGACAATTGGGGCAACACCTATGTGCAGGTATCAGAGATGCATGGCGTGACTGGCAGACCGGGCAACCGTTTTCGGTATGTCTTTGTGCCTGTCCCGCCGTTTCAGTTTGGTGAGGATAAACGCATCGTCACTTTCAGGTACGCGGTCTATCCCGGTGCCGGTGCTTTGCGGAAACTGGATATGAAACTGGGCATCATCAACTTCCCTGCCATCCAGCGACATGTGGGCTTCAGTGAAGCCAAACAGATTCCCATGAATCTGCGCGATGAGTTCAAAGAGGGGCGGCAAAACTGGGCGATGAAACGTTATCAAAGCTCCACGCAATGGCGTCCCTTTGCCCATCAACGTTTTGAAGCATTGGAAAAACAGTTGGCAACCGATCTGCCTAACTGGCAACGCATCGAAACATTGCATGAACAATACAAACTCCTGCGTCAATACGGTCGCAAGGATCGTGCTGAACAATTGATGGCCGACAAACTCATCCCGCTGATCCTCAAAACAGATCCACTGGCCAAAGGTTTGTATCTGGATATTCTTTCGCGGCACATGAAGCATCTTTACCAGAAACAGCAATATGAACGCTTTGATCAACTGGCAACCATTCTCATCGAGCATGTTGCAAGCTTCCCCTCACGCAAGCAAAAGGATAGACGTGTTGAGCACATGATCGAACAGCCGTACCTGGAGTTTGGCTGGGTGTTGGATGTGATCGAAGGCGAAAAGAAATTTGCCAACATGGCATTGCCCAAGATCGTGGATGTTCAGCGAGCCAAAGAGGGGTACGTGGTGGTGCAAGTCCAATTGCCACAAAAGTCCTACACGCTACCCAATGGCAAAACGTATGAAGCAGCGAAGATGTGGGATTTCGATGCGTCCACCGGCGAGAACCTGCCAAGACGCACGTTTGTTGATGGTATCGACGGGCAAACCAAATGGA
Source organism: Phycisphaeraceae bacterium JB051 (assembly GCA_043101135.1). Taxonomy (GTDB): domain Bacteria; phylum Planctomycetota; class Phycisphaerae; order Phycisphaerales; family Phycisphaeraceae; genus UBA7800. The sequence continues at coordinate 1,574 of JBICHS010000652.1, read as the reverse complement.
TCGTCCTGCATACCAAACAAAAAACAGTGACAGTGACCGGGCGATTCCGTATTGCAGACAATCGTTTTGATCATGCTCGTAAACACGCTCCCCTGGGCGTCTATCCCATTCCCACGCAGGAGACGATTGCCTCCATCATCGACTGGTGGTTGGCCAATACAGATGACAAGCCGTTTCCATTTAACTTGTCTCACTTGAGTTTGAATCTGTCGAAGTATGAACAACGCATACTTGAAGCGGGGGAACGCTACCACAAAAAACAGTACGCAGAAGCACTGTCGATTTATGAACAAATCCTGCAATTGCCCAAAGAAGATTGGCCTGCGTACATGTTCCAAGGCTGGCGAGGTGATGGCAGGACGCAATACGAACACGAACGTGAATCAATCAAGCCCTTGATTCGTCAATGCCAATTGCGCTCCGGCAAACAGGAACAAGTGTTGGCGGAAATTCAAAAAGAGCTTGATGCCTTACCCGCATTGGCTCCTGATGCAACGGGCTGGATCGATCAGACATTGCTCTACCAACGCAAAACCTTGAGGGATACCAAGCTTTTCTGGGTGGGTCTGCTCATTAAAGATCAAAAATTCGATGAAGCTAAAGCGATGTTGGATCAAATGGCCGAGGATCTGCCGGACTTAAGCCGGTTACTCAACGAACATGTGCATATCCGAAATGCTATGCCTAATGGTGGTCAGTTTACGACGAATTTTAATCCACGCATGGACACTCGCCGGGCATGGAACAAGTATCAGGAAGCACTCTGGGATTTACACGACGCCCGCAAAGCACAAGACGTCGATAAAAAATAAGCACCGCATGTGAATGGTTTTGACGTGTGTGAACAATCGCGCCTGTGACCAATGGATTGGGGGGATCTATTGCGAGATTCAAGACCGCGTTGGTACACGCGTATGGGAGGTTGTATTGAGCAGGTCAAGCATGTGATTGGGGGCACGCAATGTCAGTCGATTTTGGGTCGGTAGAAGGCCAATGAACCGGAAACGAAGCCGTAACGTTCGAGTTCATCGACGTTGAACCATCGTGCTGAGCCGTCGAGTTGGGCGGAGTTCATGCCGGTGTATTGCTTGACACCGGAGGGCGCGTCGTGGCCAATGTAGGTTCCGTTGGAGACTTTATAGATGGCCATGCAGGACCACATGGGTGTGAGCGGTGAAGCGTGGACACTCATTGGATCATGGATGGTTGCGCCGGACTGCCAAGCCACACTGGCCAGGCGGTTATTGCGGTTCACATCACCAAAGTACTGGTAGGTCATGTACAGGTCAGCATAGCTGCCATAGGTCGGTGCCTTGGTCGGGTCATTGGTAATCGCCCCCGTGCAGAACAAGGTATTGGCACGACTGTTTCCAAGATACTGTTGAACCCACGAGTTGATGGGATAGGTCACAGCCGGGTTGGCATACTTGTAATTGCTATAGCTTGCAAAGGATGACGGTCGTGCGGTGCAATGTGAGAAATAGGTTGCCCCACGATTCATGAACTGGTCATCGTTATCCGCAGCAAAGGCATGCGTGCCGACGATCAGTTGGTGTTGTCTGGCTTGACACTGC
>JBICHS010000651.1:0-2997 GCA_043101135.1 Phycisphaeraceae bacterium JB051 | reverse complement strand
GTCTCGATCATCAAAAGCCCTAAACACACCTGTAAATCCAAGACCATCAAATGGGGTTGGCATGAAGGCAAGACCTTGCCAGCCGTCAAATGAAAACAAAACACGACAACATATCCAAACCAATCTTTTCCCAACTCACGTGATTCATCACACTTTTGAACACAACACGTATCGCGACCCAAGCTGTCGCTGATTCATTTCAACGGAGAGCCACATGAAACGCACAGTTATGTACTTGTCCTTGTTCCTCACACTTGCTCTAACGAGTCTGACCTTTGCACAAACTGACAACGACTGGTTTGATTTCTGCCCACCTTGGGATGATGCAACGCCGGGCACCATCACCGACATGTCACATCTCAACGCCAAGCCCGCAGGTAAGAACGGCTACATCCAAACCAAAGGCGATATCTTCATCGAATCACAAACCGGCAACCGCATCCGATTCCTGGCAACCAACACCACGGCGTGGCATTGCTTCCCCGACAAAGCCACCGCGGAAAAAGGCGCAGCACGTATGGCCAAGTTCGGCATCAACCTTGTCCGCCTGCATCATATGGACAATCGATGGAGCATCGAATCGGGTTCGAGCCTATTCAAACTCGATGACAAAGGCGCTTTGACAATCGATCCCGAACAACGCGACAAACTCGACTACTTCGTCGCCCAACTCAAAAAGAACGGCATCTATGTCAACATCAATCTCAAGGTCAGTAAAGTGGTCTCTGCTGCAGACGGCTTCCCCGAAGCCATCAAAGACCTTGGCAAATTCAAATACCATAAACGCGTCGACCGCTTTGACCGTTTGATGATTGAGCATCAGAAAAAGTTTGCTCACGATTTACTTTCGCACGTCAATCCCTACACCAAGCTCTCCTATGCCAACGACCCTGCTGTGGCCGTCGTGGAGATCAACAACGAAAACGGCTTGCTTGGATTCACCTGGGGCACCATCGGCGCTGGACTGGAAAAACTCCCCCAACCCTATCTGGGCGATCTGCAAAAACGCTGGAATCAATGGCTCAAAGCAAAGTACAACACCGATGCACGTTTAACCCATGCCTGGCAGGATGACATGCCCATTCAATCCGATCCGGTGTTTGATCCCAAGAGCAAATGGGACTTTCGCACGCAGGGTGCAGCCAAAGGCAAGCTCAATCAATCTGCCAATGAACCGATGCATATCGCCATCTCCAAAGCCGATGGCAAGAGTTATCACGTTGAGCTGCACCGCCCCAACATTCACATTCAGGATGACTACAGCTACGTCCTATCCTTCAAAGCCAAAGCCGCATCGCCACGACAAATCAGTGTCTCAATCATGCGCGATCGTGAAGACTATCGCAGTGCAGGCCTACTCAAAAACATCAAACTCAACACCGATTGGCAGGACTACGAAATCACCTTCCAAGGCTATAAAGTCGATCCCGGTCATACACGGTTGACTTTTAAAATGGGCCAAACGGATAGCGACATCTGGCTTGATGATGTTGCAATCACCCCCGGTTCCAAAGGCATCGGACTTCTTGATGGCGAATCCCTTGCCAAAGCCAATGTCCATATCCCCACCGCTTTCAGTGATCAGCAACGCAAGGATTGGCTGAGCTTTCTAGTCGATCTTGAAGCCCAATTTGCCAGGGAAATGCGAAGCTATTTGAAAGATGATCTGGGAGTCAAAGCCATGATCATTGACAGTCAGATCAACTGGGGTGGTATGGCCGGTTACGAACGTGAAAAACACATGGACTACGCAGACGTCCACACCTATTGGCAACACCCCCGCTTCCCCGGCAAGTCATGGGACCGTGGTAATTGGACCATCGAAAACAGCTCATTGATCAACACCTGGGCGCAAGGCAAAACCGGCACACTCGACAAGCTCGCGATCCTTCGCATGATGGATCGGCCTTACAGTGTTTCAGAATACGATCACTCTGCCCCGTCGGAGTACAACAGCGAATGCATGCCGCTACTTGCGACCGTCGCCGCGACACAGGATTGGGATGCGATTTACAGTTTTGAATATGGCCCATGGGATAAAGCCAAGGATCAAAACCGCATCTCACAATTTTTCGACCACGGATCACACCCCGCCAAGATCACGTTTTATCCTGCAGCTGCAGTGATTTTCCGCGAAGGCGCGCTGAATCCCATCCCCAGCGAAGGTGTTCTGCAACTGGCGGATCAAGCATTCCTGCAGGCTGACCGTGTTCAGGATGCGTGGCGGCAAACCGACGCGTCACTCAAAGCCAAGGATGTCCTGTCCAAACGCATGGGCATGCAATACGCAACAAGCCCGTCACAAACGAAGATGCGTTATGACGAAATGGTCCCTGCACGATTAACTACTGGTGAACCACAAATCCGAAACGTCGATGGTGGTGGCATCTTCACCGCTTTCTCCGATCATGCATCGGTCATTGCAGGCCAGATCGGCGGTCAAACAACCCAATCCGGCGCGGTACAAATCCAATGCCCAACGTTCGAAAAGAACTTCGGCACACTCACACTCACCGCTATGGATCAAAACAAAATCGCCAATTCCAAAAGCCTGCTGCTTACCGCCGTTGCTCAGGGGCGCAACCAGAATATGATCTGGAACGAACACCACAACAGCCTCAGCAAAAACTGGGGCAATGGACCAACACAAGTCCTGGCGGTTCCCGGTAAAGTCACCATCCAAACAACGCAGATCAAGAAAGTCTATGCACTGGATCAAACCGGCAAGCGCGATCATGAAGTCGCCCTCAAACGCGAAGGTAGCGCCATCACGTTCGACATTTCAGGCGAACACAAAACCGTCTGGTATGAGTTAACGGATTAATCAATACGATCAAAACACAAGCCGCCAGATGAGTCCACGAAGTGGGCGAATCTGACGGGTACCTCAGACAGTTAATGCACTGGGGATACCCGTCAGATTCACTCCCTTTGGTCATTCATCTGGCGGCGTGTGGTTTTAATTCAATTGCTTGATTTTAAAAGTATCGTGTCCAA
>JBICHS010000650.1:0-5014 GCA_043101135.1 Phycisphaeraceae bacterium JB051 | reverse complement strand
CGGTTGAGCATCTCAAACAGTGGCGTGTGACATTCCGAAAGATTGGCGACTTCAGCGGGCCAATAGTTCATTTCGGTGTTGATGTTGATGGTATATTTCGAACCCCATGCCGGCCAGAAATCCTGATTCCAAATGCCTTGCAAGTTGGCGGGCATGGAACCGGCGCGCGATGAACTGATAAGCAGGTACCGACCGAACTGATGGTACAACGCTGCCATCGACGAATCGTCATCGCCAGCAACAAGTCGCTGTAAGCGTTCGTCTGTCGGGAGACTTTGGTTGCTGCTTTGCGTGTCTCCCAGTTGCAACGTGACGCGGTTAAACAGCGATTGATAGTCTGCCTGTTGATCCGCAAGCAGGTTTTCCCAGCCTTTGTTGATGGCTTGGTTCACGGTGTTGGATGCAGCATTCAGCGGATTGTCATGTCGGAAACTCGTTGCACCGGTGATGACGATGGTCAGCGCGTCTGCGTTCTCGACGACGACAGTTTCACCGATGGTGTGACAACTGCCACCGGTTGCGTGGGTCATCATACAGGTTGCAAAACTAACGCCACCTTCACCTGCCGCCTTGCCGGTGAGATAAGCACCGCCATCTCCCAATGCGCGTGAGTCATCGACATAGCGTGTGGAGTAACTTGAGAGGGGCCCACGCTGTAATCGCAGTCGGACATTCAGTGCGCCGGGCTTGGAGACTTCCAGTCGGATGGCTATGACGTTGTCCGGGAAGCTTGCGATGTGCTTGCGGGTGTAGGTCACATCATCCAGTTGGTAGGACACATTGATGGATGCATCAGCCAGATCAAGCTCGCGACGATAGTTCAAGTGCGCCACATCCGTCGGATCGGTCCGCATGCTTTGGGCATTGGTAAGGACTGCATCACCAGTATGCAGTGCGCCTGCTGGATATTGGAATTGCATGAACAGGTCAGCCAACGGTTCATAGCAACGCATGGAGTCGGGGATGCCAGCCAGCGCGTCGTTGGTGAGCCACTGTGCTTTTTCCAGGTCGCCGTTTGCAAGGTGTTCCCGGATTTGAGCCAGGTGTTTATGTGCATCAGGATTGATGCGGTTTTGTTCGCCACCGTTCCACAGGGAATCTTCGTTGAGTTGTATGCGTTCATCGGAAAGGTTGCCAAAGACCATGGCACCAAGCTTGCCAGAGCCGATAGGCAAGGCCCGGTTCCAATTGTCGCTAGCCGGTTGACGGTACCAGAGTTTGAGGTCAGATGGGGTGTTGTTTAGCATGCTGTTCTTTTCCCGTGTGTTAGACAGCAGGACATCGTATCGCAGCAGGTGTCTGCTGCCCATGCACGAGATCGATGCAAATATATCCAATGCTGACTCGGCATTTTGACATCAGCATTTCACTGTCATCATTGGGCATTTATCGTCATGCGCAGTGACAGGGTTATCGGGATGACATTTGCGTCATTTTGTCGCAAGTCTTGTTCAATAAGCCAATAACGTTAATTTTTCTCATGTCCTGGGAGAAATGTACCGATGGATTCTCCACGTTAATTGGATACAAAACCATTCTGTCTTTACATGGTTTCCCATCTCCGCCGGGTTCCCTGACAGATCGTCGTGATGCGATAGGCATCAACAGACATGCATTTTGACCAAGCTGATTCACGTGATGAATCCGCTGAGCTATTTCTTTATCAGGAGTGATGCAACATGCGTCGGAAGACCCAATCGATTTTCAAGACTTTTGGCACGTTGGCCTGTTTGGCTTTACCCATGTCGGTTTATGCCGGTCAGGCTCAACCAGCTGGTGATTACACATGGAGCGGTGGTTCCTCAGAGAACGCCAATGTCAGTACGCCCGAAAATTGGGTGGGGGGCGAAGCACCTGCAGGAGTTGGCGACAACCTGTTTTTTGAAGGTGGCAACCTCGACGATTACACCAACATCCTTTTCGATGTCGATGGTCAACGCTTTACCAATCTCACCTTCAATGCCGGTGCCGGACTGCTTGCTCTAAGGGGTGCCGATGGCGTGACGATTGAGCTCTCTGATGGGGCAGTGATCACCACATTGAGTAACAACATCATCAACGGCTCGGAGTACGAACAAGGTGTGCTCGTCCCTCTGCAACTGCTTGGTGACCTGACGTTGGATTTACAGAATAACTGTTTGATTGGCATGGGGGGATGGACCGCCGATTCTGAATCAACAGTTACCAAGCTTGGCGAACATGGCATCCAGCTTCTGGGGGATTTCAGCCAATTCACAGGCACGTTTGATGTTCAGGAAGGTTGGATGGGCTTTGAACCTTACGATGGTTCCGCCGATGCCGATGCCTTTGGTGGCAGCATCATCATGCATGAAGACACCACACTCTATGGCGTGGGGACCATGTCAGGTAACCTCACCATGCTCACCGGTTCGGAGCTGTTTATTGGTGATGCATACGCAGACAGTGATAATCACGTGATGACGGTTAATGGTGACGTCAATGTTGCCACCGACACCACCACGTTTTTCACCATCAAAGTCGCTGAAGATCAGAGCACCACCAATGATCAACTCGTCGTTGAAGGTGATGTCTGGATCGAAACCGGCCACAAGGTGCGTTATGACATTGATAACCTCGGACGCCTTACTGCAGACTCCGATGCAGAGGGTGGTCCGATCACGCAGACCTTCCGTGTGATTACCTGTAATGGTGACAACGGCATCCTTGTGAGCAACTGGGATGAGAGTGAATCTTTCCCCGAGTTTGATGTGATTGTCGAATTGGTCAACGCCGCGCTGGTCGATGCAGAACTGGTCTACACGCAGGGCGCAACCGAAGCTGATCCTGATACCGTTGACCTGATTGTCAAAGACGTTTACACCATGGCTGAATTCATTCAAGGTCGTAATCTCAATGCGTCATTGGCTGCATACATGGATAGCTTCCTGCAAGCCGGTTACGCTCAGACGCCTACGGATGCCGGTCTTAAGCGTTTGTTCAATGCGTTGCAGTACTATTCTGCCCAGCAGATGACGGGCTTGATGACCGAGCTTTCCAACAGTGTGCAGAGTGCCGCCGTTGCCGAGAATGTGGCAGTGCATTTGAACCGCACCTTCGCGGACAATCTCAACGGCCACATTGGTCAGCGTCGCGCCAACTTGCCCCGCGTCTCCATGCTCAATGGCTTGACGGATCAACCGCATATGCTTGCCCAGAATCAGGAAGATAAGCCTGAAGATGTGGTTGGCAAGCAAGTGCAGGACATCACGATGCAAGGTAATTGGGGCGTCTTTGCCAAGGCTTATGGGCTGTTTGCCAATCAGGATTCCGGCTCGCAGGTCAACGGTTACTCCGCGGACACCGTCGGTGTTCAGTTTGGCTTGGATAACCAGATCAATGACCACTGGCTTGTCGGTTTGGCAGTAGACTATGCCATGACCGATGTCACTATGGATAACAGTGCTGGTGAAATGCAGATCAACACCATCCGCGTGGGCCCGTTCGTTTCCTATGCCAAGGATGCCTGGATCATCAACGCCAGCCTGACCTACGGCAATCACACCATCGACAGCAATATCGACACCGGCTATTGGGGCTTGACCAACGATAGCTACGAAGCCAACGACATGACCATGTTCATCGGCGGCGAATACCGCTACGAGCTCAACGATGTCTGGGCCTTGACCCCCAGCGCATCGTTGCAGTACACCTACTACAACCGTGCAGGTTATTCGCAGTCGGCTTCAGGTTTTGACATTGATTCACAAGACATCAACACGCTGCATTCACGTCTGGGTGTCAAGCTTGACGGTCAGATCAAAGCCATGAACATGACCTTGCTTCCTGAAGTTTCGCTGGGCTGGGAACATGAATTCATGCAGGACGATGATCCCGTTGATGCCTACAGCGGTGGCAATTTTGCCTTCTCATCCAAGACCATCACCCCGGATCAAAACAGTGTGTACTTTGGCGCAGGCGTCACCGCTTTGGTCAAAGATAACTGCAGCGTCTTTGTGAACTACGAAGGCAACATCGGCAGCGACAGTGATACCCACGGCATCTCCGGCGGTATTCGCTTCACCTTCTGATCCGCCAATCAAAACTAGTATCTCCTCAACCAAAAACACCCAGGACACGGGAACGTCCTGGGTGTTTTTATTGGTGTTGCAGCAATTCATATTTTCATCGAACTGATATGAATACTAATACGTTCCCGTCACTCGGCCGGTTTTACGTCGCGGCCTATGGACGCAACGCAGCGACAAGTCTTTATAGAAACAATTTTCACTTTTCGTCACTTCCGCCTGCGCGGGAATGACGAATTGAATGATCGCATGGAGATTTATTGTTTGGGATATTCTCGGCAAAGCCGCAGAAAACGACGCTTGGTAGACGCCACACCATATCTAAAAAACAACCCCGAATCGCATGATACGGGGTTGTTGATTGATTGGATTTTCGTGTGTTCGTTTTAGTGGGGCATGGGGAACTTGCCAGCCAGTTCAGCGACTTGCTTGCGGATGTCTGCGAGCTTGGCTTCGTCGCCATTGCTTTGCAGGGCTGCGTCGATGAGGCTTGCCACTTCGGCAATGTCCGCTTCCTTGAGGCCGCGGGTGGTCAGGGCCGGTGTGCCCAGACGCACGCCCGAGGTTTTGAACGGGCTGCGTGTTTCGTTGGGGACGGTGTTCATGTTGGTGATGATGCCAGCGGTTTCAAGCCACAGGGCTGCTTCCTTGCCGGTGAGTTCGGGAAACACGGGGCGAAGGTCGACGAGGACCAGGTGGTTTTCCGTGCCGTTGGCAGCGAGCTTGTAGCCCTTGGCTTTGAGTGCTTCAGCCAAAGCTTTGCCGTTCTTGACGACCTGATCAGCATAGGTCTTGAAGCTCGGTTCGAGGGCTTCCTTGAAGCAGACGGCTTTACCAGCGATGACATGCATCAGCGGGCCACCCTGGGTGCCCGGGAACACAGCGGAGTCGAGCTTCTTGTAAAAGTCATCGCCCTGACCTTTGGCCAAAATGATGCCGCCGCGTGGGCCGCGCAGCGTCTTGTGGGT
>JBICHS010000649.1:0-3781 GCA_043101135.1 Phycisphaeraceae bacterium JB051 | reverse complement strand
AGCATCAATCACTCGACCTGCAGAACTATATCCCGGACAATAAGGAAAACCTTTTGTGGTCTGAGTATTGGGCAACTGCATTAAATTTGCACATTCGGTACCTGCACTAACAGCACTATAATCACTTTCAAGCAGCACATCTGTTGGCTTAAGATCTGGGACTTCATATTTCTGCAAAGATGCCTTACCAATTGATTCAAAAACAATACGACGACCATCCAATATACTACCCTTTAATCGATGTGTAATACATAAATAATTACTTAAGTAAAAGACAAACTCGACACATCACACATGTCTTAAATTTCTAAAAACAAAACATGACTAACATTTGAAAATATTACATGCGAACATTAGTTTGCATCATCTTGATATTTTCAAGTATTACTTTCAGTAAGTCAGATAATTCACTCGCGTTCTCTCTCGCAACAGGCATGATCTTCCAAGCAACCCGACAGGACAATTGCTGCTCCGGCTGTACCATAACCTGATTGCTCAATGTTTCCAGCTCGACATAGTCCGGATCTATATACAACTGCAAATTCGAACCATCAGGATATGCTCCAGATAAGTTTAATGAGGTGTATTGAATGAAAATACAAGTCGGATAAATCGCAGCAATCCATCGCCCGAACACACCTATTTTGGCAGGTTTTTCAATGCGATCACAATGAACGACCAGCACATTGAGATCATGCTTTTTAATCGTATTCTTCGGCAATGAACCTCCCGATCCCATGTTCAACCAATCACGCTGTGCAACAGGACGATCAACTGGACAATCAATCAACACCATCGGCGCTCGTCTGATCTGTGTAATGGACCAAATATGTAACGGAAACGGCATGTAAGAAATCCGATCCAGCCTGTTATCGACTAGCAACATTTCCGATGCCATATCCCAATGTAATTTCCGATGAGCAACGATTCCCAACGGTTGACTTAGCGTTGAAAGCATCTGCACACTATTGGCCTGACGGTCCAATGTGACTTTCCAAGGCCGATGGTCTAAAGCTTTGTCCGGCCAACCACCAGGACCATAGACATATCGAAATCCCGCTTGATGTGTCGGCCAAAGTCGATCACCGCCCCAATTCACCCACCCATTTTCATTCGGATTCGGATTGGGATTCAGCCAAAGCAGATTATCAGTGGGCTTGCCTGCTGGAACTCCCCAATAGACGATGCGTCCTGTTTTCGGATCGACACGTACCTCCATCGTCTCACTGGACAAAGCAATGCTTGCTTCTAAATCAATGGGTTCAACCGCTAACACAGAATGCACCTGAGACAGAAAAACTGCTACAAAAACATTAAATCCCAACGACAGAAACTTAAAAGATTGACGGATAACGTATTTCATTTGCTTATCGTATCCTTCATGATGCGCCAAGTCTGTTGCCCTGGTGCATCAAGCGTAAATATATGTTCATCGACTGCCTTGGTTTTGATTATTGATTGACGGGAAGGCCATGCTTCAAATCCGTTCTTCATGACATTGGTCATGCCTGGAATGCAAATCTGCCAATCGTTTAAATCCGCTTTGGCATCCGGTTGTTTTTTAGGATGAAAAAAACCATACGTTGCCAGCGTCAATGCTCGTTGATTGTTGATGATAATGCTATCGGGATTATTAACTTCCACGAGCAATTGGCCATCACATGTCAGACTCTTTGCCCCCCAACAAGCAAATTCACCACGATCATTGACAATGACAAAGCCGTACCTACGCAATCCGGTCACTTTGATAGGACCAAGTGGTGTGCGTGCAATCGTCACATCCAACGGTTTCTCACTGGTTGCATTACCGATGACCACCGCATTGGGCCAATAACTTGCGCGCCAACCAGCTGGATCTATGTCGTGGCGGATCATGCGTTGCGTCTGGACGACACTCAGAACGGGATTGAGTTCAAATTCCTGTTGAACCACCGGATCATATTGCTTAACCCAGGCCGATCGTAAATCATGCCCTTGAATGGAACCAAACAAACGTTTTGTCATCCGCCCCCGATCCTCATACGTCCGGTTATTCCCATCGATACCAACCATATTAAAAAAGGCATCTCCATAGACCAGTTCATTGAGTGGTGCCCATGTCACCGTCTCGTCGTCACCATAGGCATGATATGACGGTGCAAAGTCGAAATAGGGCAGCATCATTTCCTGGCCGTCTTCTGTACCAAAAATCATTTTGGGAGTTTTTTCACGAAGTGCTGTAAAAAGGCCTAATAATGCCTGTGTAAATTGCGCACCATCGTAATATGGGTAATGCGCATTGGGATTAAAATCAATGCGAGGTGACACCGCACCAATCACATCCCAGAAAATACCTTTGCTCCCCCATGCTTTGAGTTGCTCTAACACTGGCATGTTCTCGCCAATCACCATTGCAGGTGAAACCAATGCCAGCCGATTACCTGACCAATTGGAGGTGTACATCCTCTGATCTAGCGTACGTGCCACCTGATGGGGCTTGAACTGAGAATTTTCAGTATCAAACTGCACGGGATTCAAATGAAAGATGATGGTCCGTTGTTCGCTGTTATTTTCTGAAAGGTAGCGTACAAACGCTTCGTCCCCGCCAAGTTTTTCATGAACGGGTAACAGGTATGGATAGTTGGAATCAAATCGATCGCACCATCCGTCATGGCGAATCGCGGGATGAATGCCATACATCTGATCGGTGCGACGGATGTCATCCAAAATGCGTTGGAAACTCCTGGGATTACCTTCAAGCTTCTTCTTTTCATCCAAAGGCAGAAATTTCCGAACCGGCTTCCACTCGGTCGGGGAATAAGACAATGCCCCAAAACTTGGAACCTTAACGATCCCTTGTTCGATGACTTGTTTCAGTTGTGGCCTGGCTATTAGTTTATCATGAGCACTGGCCATCCAATTCTGGTTTCGTGCCCACATGGCATATTCGTGACACAGGTCATTGAACCCCTGCGGGGTTGCCATCGGAACGAGTACGTAATCATAAGGACAGTCGCGCGATGCTCCTGCTCGCAAGTGGATCAGGTCACACCAATTCATCCCCACGCCACCGTCACGCTGTTTATATGCGTTGACGAATTTCAAACTGCCCATGCGATCTTCGCAGTAACTTAGCAAACCATTCTGACCATCGAGATAGCCGACCCATTGCATCCACATGTGGCCGGGAGCTGGCAATTCGTGTGTTTTGAGGGTATCAGTCCGTTCGAGTTTGCCACTACGGTATGGTTTGACGATCCACTTATCTGGGCCAGCACTTAATTGATCGACACCTGCAAAGAATATCCGGTTGGTCATCGCATCAGTTGTGCCGTTTTCAAAACGCCAATGCAATCGCAAGCGGTCTGGCTGATCGAATCGCACTTGGCAACGCGTAATGAGTGTGCAAGGAATGGTCTTGAAATTGAAAGTAGACTGCACAGTAACGCCGGTTTGTGTCGACAATGTTTCAACACCTGCACATGCGGTATTGTCTGCATCAAACCAACTCTGATTACCATTGATCCCAATACGCATCCGCCAGAAGCTCTTCGAAGCGATATGCGTTTGCCACGTGGATTGGCCTTGCTGATCCAGACGTGTGAGTTGCGTTGGCATCCCGGAGCGATTGAAGTCAACGACCAGGGTCTTGGACTGGATTGTCCAGCCTGTTTCATTTTCTTGTAGCGTCACAGGAAACGCCCCCTGAGCTGCCAGAGTTGGTAGCAAAGAAAGTATGAACATTCCGAAAAATCGAGCGCATTGATATTGCATCAGGCAGAACCTTTGAAAATAATATTAA
>JBICHS010000648.1:0-6398 GCA_043101135.1 Phycisphaeraceae bacterium JB051 | reverse complement strand
TATCACTTGAGCCGACACAACGCATTTTGCCTTTGATGGAAAGATGCATGCTTTCGCCATGCGGGTCGGTCATGATGACACTGGCTTTGGCTTGGCCGTCCCATGCTCGCACTGTGAAGTGCCCAATGGTTTTGCCTGCATCAATGTCTCTAACTGCGGTGAGTTGAGGCCTCCCAGCTTCATCACGCATGACCCGTGTTCGGCTGAAGATCGACCATAAGCCGTCGAAATATTTGGTGACAGGGCGAAGCAGGCGACAGGCATGAGCGATGGGTAACCAGCCGGCATGTTCATGGCCGTACCATTCACGCATGTGCTCCTTGCCGGGGATGATCGCTGCGTAGAGATACCCCAGGACAAAGAGTATACCCGGGGTCACCAAGGCGTTGACCAGCACGTGAGCAGTGGGGTGATCATCATCACGGGGCGCTTGACGCAGACACAGACGATCACGCCAATTCACTGGTGAATCCAGCAGTTTTTCGAAGATCAGCTGCGGGACAATCCAGCGTTGGTTGCCAACCTGTGCCGCTTCGATGCCAGCGATGACCGGTAACGTTAAACGCCACTTCTGCGTCATCTGCACAAAATGCTGCCAATCCAGTTGCTCTGCAAATTGTTCGGACCAGCGACAGATATCCTCACGCCATTTGCGATTGGAATCACCATGCACTGCAAGATGGGCTGTCATATGAATCAGCATTTCCTCAGGACATGGCAAGTAAACAAAGGCGTCACCGATCTGCACCTTCTGAGCATTTTCCCACAGTGCGTCATCAGGCATGAACTGCACGTATCGTAGCGGACGCAACGGACGGATATGCACATCCATCACCACAGGCATGATATCGCCCACGGTGTATTCAGCTTCGTAGTAGTACTTGGGGAAGAAGTCTTCACGCATCAGAACCTGGCTGCGATAAGCCCCCAAAGATTCGAGCACGGCAAATGCGCGATCAATGTCATAGGGCTTGATCAGCAGGTCCAGGTCGCACATCTGACGATCTGTCGGATGCTCGTAAACAGTCAACTGTAGGGCAGCACCCTTGAGAACCATCACCGGGACATCAGCGTCGTTAAACGCCTTGGCCAAACGTGCAAGGAAATGCATGGTGCGAATGTTCTGAGTCGCCACCGCCAGCCCCGCGCGATCCGTCGCCAATCGGCAGTCAGTTGCTCGAGTGAGCACTGTCATATCAACCTCCTTGAACACGACACGTACAGCCTGCGCAGACTGCATCCTTTGTCCTATCGGCTAACGGCTTGGGACATCGACAATCTGCATTCAAGAGACCGATAAAAACGCCAATAACGTTTCGTTGAAGAATCCTTCAAGTGTTCGCAGATTTCCCTTTCACTTTCGGGGGCTGCTATACTGCCTGCCATGATTGATACGCATTGCCATCTGACTTATGACCCGTTACACGAACGCGTGCAAGAAGTGATCGCCAACGCCGCATCCGATGGCGTGGATCGCATGATCACCGTTGGTACAACACCTGCTGATGCTCGCAAGGGCCTTGAACTCACCCGCCGATTCGACAATATTTTTTCGACCGTCGGCGTTCACCCACACTATGCTGATCAGTGTCAGGACAAGCAGGTCGTGGTCGACACCATGAAGGAGCTGGCAGCCGATCCCAAGGTGGTCGCGTTGGGCGAAATGGGGCTTGACCGTCACTATCCCGATCCGCCGATCGACATGCAGAAAACATTGCTTGATTGGCAATTGGAAGTTTGTCATGAGTTGACTGCCATGCCCATCATCATTCACAACCGTGAAGCGACCGACGAAACCATCGCTCAGCTTTCTGCTTCGGGCATTGATCCTGCACGGATTGTGTTCCACTGTTTCACCGGGCAGTTGGATGAGCTTGAGAAAATCCTGGCCTTCGGTGCCATGGTCAGCTTCACGGGGATCACCACGTTCAAGAGTGCGCCGTATCTGGCGGACGCTGCGAAAATCATGCCTGCGGATCGGATCATGATTGAGACCGATTCACCGTACCTCACGCCTGCACCGCATCGCAAAGTGCGACCCAATGAGCCACGTTATGTCGCTTGTGTTGCTGCGTTTATTGCTGAAGTTCGCCAGATGTCGCTTGGAGATTTCGTTGATTTGGTGGACGCCAACGCTCAACGATTTTTCAAATTACCCCCAAAGCCAACCCCGGCTTGACCCGCAAAGATAATTGCGTATGATACATGGCTCAAATTGATTCACGGCAACAAAACAATTTGCCGATGAAACAATGGACATGCCCACGATCAGCTGATCCGAAGCATGATAAAATGATATTTACCGGTTAGATGGATCCGGTCAATAAAATCCGGCGATTGGGTAGCTCAATGGTAGAGCATCGGCCTTTTAAGCCGCTGGTTGTGGGTTCGAGTCCCACCCCGATCATTCAAACGCTCGTGTTCAATCGAACATGAGCGTTTTTTTATGTTCACTTAAAACCGCATGCGTCATCGGCTCGATCCTTGTGTTCTAAAATCGCTGGGCGTCATGCCATGTTCCTGTTTAAACAGTCTTGAGAAATAGAACACGTCTGAATAACCACACAGCTGAGCGATTTGCGTAATCTGCAGGTTCACATCCGACAGTAGGTCTCGTGCATATGCCAACCGTAATCGCATGACCAGATTGATTGGCGTAACCTTGTAAAACTGTTTGAACCGTGTACAAAAATAACGTGGACTCAAATGAATCTGCTCTGCCAATGCATCAAGTTTGATGTTCTCCCGGTAGTGATCCGTGATAAAACGATAGGCCTGGCGAAAAACCTCCGGGATGGCTGACTGTGTCTGATTGGCGTCGGCCTGAGTCGCAATTTTCATGAGCCAGCATTCCAGTAGCCGTGAGACGCATCGGATGTCTACCTGCTGCGTTTGATGCATTTCGCGATGGAGTATCGTCAACCAGTGATCCGAGAGCTTGGCCGAATCAAAGCCAATGGGTTGGTTGATCGGCACGCCGGATTGGTAAATAAGTTGTTCTGCAGTTTGTCCACTGATACGCAGCCAACTGTGTTGCCAACGTTTGTCATGACTGCCATAGGACGTAGGAACATCCGGCGGGAAGATCATCACGCTATGTGGCTTGATTTGAATAGGCTGATTCTCAATCGTCATCGGGACAGCATGGTGGATCATCATAATCCGCCATGCCGGGATACCCCATGGGTTTAAGACCACATGTTGATGTTGAACGTGGTAGCCAATCACGTCGACCCATAGTGATGCATAACCTTTTTCAGGTCGTTTCTGAATCGCCTTGTTGGATGACACGGTCGGCCGCGGTGGCGTATAGGTGTGTCGGCTGTTCTTTTGCATCACAGGAATATAATGCAAAAGAAAGTGAGATTCATCCATTTTTATGACGTTTTGAATGCTTAAGATTTAAGCATGCCGGATAAAAGTTAAAAAGGAGGCTCTCGGGTGTCTGAAGCGAAACATGTTAACGTCGTGCTGATTCTCACGGATGATCAGGGGTGGGGTGATTTAAGTCGCAGTGGTAATACGCAGATTCACACGCCAAATATCGACAAGCTTGCTGCAGATGGTGCGACCATGGATAACTTCCATGTCCAACCACTTTGCGCCCCGACCCGTGCAGAGATTCTCACCGGCCGATACTTCCCATGGACAGGTGTCCGTGGCGTGACGCGCTGTGCAGAACGTTTGGGCCTCAACGAGACAACGATGGCTGACTGTTTCAAGCAGGCAGGTTATGCGACGGGATGCTTCGGCAAATGGCATAGCGGGATGCAGTACCCGTATCACCCCAATGGTCGCGGGTTTGATGAGTTCTATGGTTATTGCTGCGGGCATTGGAGCCACTATTTTGATTCCACGATCGAGCACAACGGTGTTGAAGTGCAGGCACCGGGATACCTCACCGATGCCTTGACGTCCAAAGCCATTGAATTTATTCAAGGGCATCAGGACTCGCCGTTTTTCTGCTATGTCCCATTGAACACACCGCACGCGCCATTTCAGGTTCCAGACCAATGGTTTGATAAATTCGCTGACGCCGATTTGCCACAGCGTGCGACGTTCCCTGAAAAAGAAAACCTCATGGAGACACGTAGCGCGCTGGCCATGTGTGAAAACATCGACTGGAATGTCGGGCGAATTCGTGAAGCACTTGAAGCATCGCAACTCACCGAGAACACCGTCGTCGTTTATCTCTCCGACAACGGCCCCAACACGTGGCGGTACAACGGGCAGATGCGTGGCAAGAAGGGCGGGTGCGAAGAAGGCGGTGTGCGCAGTCCCTGTTCCATCACTTGGCCTGGTCATTTGGCGGGTCAGCAGGTCATCAAACGCGTTGCTGGTGCGATTGACCTGTTGCCAACACTTGCGGAGTTAACGGGCATCGAGCTTTCAACCAACAAGCCTTTGGATGGTAAAAGCCTGACCCCCTTGCTCTATGGCGATGATCAACACTGGCCTGATCGCAATCTCTTTGCTCAGAAGGTCTGGGGCTACAACGAACCCTTTGACCAAGCCAGCGTCCGTAGTGATCGCTATCGTGCGTATGAGGATGGCAGTGTCTTTGATCTGACCACGGACATCAGTGAGACGCATGATGTGGCAGGTGAATTGCCAGAGATTGCAAGCCAGTTCAAAGCCCTGTTGGCGGATTGGAAAAAGCGCTTGCCCGACCATCGTTTTGATCAGGCATTGCCAGTGGGGTACAAAGAATTCCCGCTGACTTACCTGCCGGTTCAGGATGCACAGCCCGGGGGTCAGATCAAGTTCAGCAGTGTTCATCCCAACTGTTCATGGATGACCAACTGGCATCAGGTGGATGATCAGATCACATGGCATATCAAGGTCAATACGGCAGGGCGCTATCGGGCGACACTCATGTATGCCTGTTCTGCTGAGAATGTCGGCAGTCAACTTGAACTGTCCTATGGCGATGGCAGTCTGAGTTGCCAAATCACTCAACCTTTTGATTCTGAGCCCAAGACTGGTTTTGACCGTGTTCCTCGAGAAGAATCTTATGACCGCGCCTTTACTCCCCTTGAAATGGGCGAGTTGGATTTGGTCTCAGGGCAAGGCACACTCACCTTACGATGCACACAGCTTGCAGGTCAGGAAGTTGCTGATATCCGAACCTTGAGACTGGAACTGCTTTTTTGATTTATCGTTCGTCAGTCGATTGGCTTTGCGCATGTTGTTTACGCCATTGATGTGGCGCATGGCCGTATTCATAGCGGTAAAGTCGTGTGAAATAGCTCGGTGATCCAAAGCCACACATGTCTGCGATCTGTGCGATGGTTAATGTGGGATTGGTTAAAAGAGCATGGGCACGAACCAGTCTTGCTTTGATCAGATGCTCATTGAAACTGAGCTTTGAGAACTGTTTGAACAGGCGTGAGACGTGGGTCTGATTGATTTGTAATGCGTTTGCAACATCCTGCCTTGAGATATTCTGGCAGCAATGTTCGTCAATGAAACTGCATGCTGCATTGAATGTGTTGTAGGCTTTACCGCCGGTCTGCGTGTCGTCTGGTTCTGTCAAGGCATCGAGCATGCAGTGAATCAAGCTGTGCGTCAGGTCAATGAGCAATGGGTCTTGTGTGTCTTTGGGGCTCGAACAACTCAATGCATCAAGTAGATGCGGGACACAGCTTTGTCTTTTGGCTCTGCAATACAGATAGGGTGTCTTGTGTAAATCGACAAATTGCAGTTTTGTTGTTTTTCTTCGACGAGCACGGATCGGTTCAGAGAAAAAGAATCGGAATTGATCGACTTCAAACCGTCCGCCCAGTGAAAGGTAATCTTCTGTGGGCTGGAGGGTGATCCATGTGTGACTTAATCTGAGCAGCATGTCCCCGGGAATCAGCTCAACACTTGTGAGTTTGCGTTGCTGAATGATTTGGTAAGTCGCTTTGCCACGCACGACCGTGACGAATGAGCCGGGGCATGAAAGAATGCTGGTGTGTAGCCCCGGGACGGTGCCGCCTTCTTCCGCAGCCAGATAGACGCGACCTGTTTTCCTGGCGTTGAGCACCCCCTGGAGTGTTTGCATTGCCAGAGTCGAGTCGGTCTTGTCTAAAAATGTCACGATTTTATCCTAAATGAATCAAAAGTACCGTGGTGATTGAATTGGCTTGCGCTATCATAGAATAAATATTGCATGATGAATAGGTTCGCAGCAATGGTTTGCAGGCTTGCGACCTTCTTTGTGAGATATGAAGTCATATTAAATGTCATGAATTTAGGATAAACAAAAAATGGCTGAACAACACGATGCGTTTGATGTTCTGGTTGCTGGTGGTGGGATGTCTGGCGTTTTTGCCGCCATTGCCGCTGCTGAGTCAGGACGCAAAGTCTGTTTGATAGAACCGGCCAATATGCTCGGCGGGCAGGGACCGACGGGT
>JBICHS010000647.1:0-6011 GCA_043101135.1 Phycisphaeraceae bacterium JB051 | reverse complement strand
CTGAAGGATGGGATAACTCAGGCCACCAGCTTGGGCATTGCCCGACTGAACGTTGACGGCAACGGCGTCATGGGCGCCAAGGAAAACTTCCTTGTAATCCTTGTTGTCGATTTTCAAACCATGTGCAGCGATGATGGACTTGGGGATCAGGTGACTGGAAGTCGAAGCCGGATCACCGAAGGCAACGGTCTTGCCTTTAATGTCTTCGATTTTTTCGATACCTGATTCGGTGTTGGCAATGAGCACGCTCTTGTAGGTCTTGGAACCTTTTTTAACCAACGCAGCGAAGGGTTCGATGTCCGCTTTGCTCTTGGCAAGGACGAATGAGAGCGGGCCGAAGTAAGCCAGTTCGATGCGGCCGCGGCGCATGGCTTCGATCATCGATGAGTAGTCGGTGGTGACGATGAGTTGGACACGCTTGTTTAAACGCTGTTCGAGATAGTCCTGCAAGGCGCGGTTGTTCTTGATGATGGTGTTGGCATTCTCATCGGGAAGCAGGGCGACACGTAACGTGTCAGGATTGGTTTTGCTGTCGGCATGGGCGTTGCTCGTCATGGTCAGGACGCAGCACAGTACTGCCAACATAACGCTGGAAACTTTGAGCCAGTTGAATTTCATCTTCGATCTCCTTGGGGGTGGTGGTTGAGGGGTTAGCAATAGAGGGATGATCATCCGAGGCGTTAACGGTTTGTTGTGTTTTGTAAATGCGTGAGAGGTGATCGTCGGACAGCTCATTGGGCGGGCCGTCGAAAATCACCTGCCCATCAGCCAATGCGATGACGCGTTGAGCGTAGGCGCGGGCCAGTTCAACCTGGTGCAGGCTCACGATGGCGGTGATGTGATCCTGATGACAGACTTTTTGAATCAGCGATAAAACCTTGTTGGCGGTCCCTGGATCCAAACTGGCTACCGGTTCGTCAGCGAGTAGATACCTGGGGCGTTGCGCCAAGGCACGGGCGATGCCCACGCGTTGACGTTGACCGCCGGAGAGTTGATCGCAGCGGGTTCGTGCTTTTTCCAGTAAGTCCACACGCTCCAGACACTGCATCGCCCATTGCAGGTTGGCTTTGCTGTTGGGTAACAGAGATTGGTAAGCACGTTGAGTTGCCAGCATGCCGACCATGACATTTTTTACCGCACTCTGACGCAGAATCAGTTGGTGCATCTGAAAGACCATGGCCGTATGTCGACGGTGTTCCCGCAGGCGCGGCGAAGTCTTGCTCAAACCCGAAAGACATTGATCGTCATCACCGACCACCAGACCCTGCGTCGGACTTTGCAGCAGGTTCAGGCATCGGAGCAACGTGGACTTGCCCGCACCGGACTGGCCCAGGAGCAC
This sequence comes from Phycisphaeraceae bacterium JB051, assembly GCA_043101135.1. Classification (GTDB taxonomy): domain Bacteria; phylum Planctomycetota; class Phycisphaerae; order Phycisphaerales; family Phycisphaeraceae; genus UBA7800. The sequence goes on along the minus strand of JBICHS010000647.1, from coordinate 4,672 downwards.
AGTAAACTGCCCCTGGCGGAACTGAAGGTTCACGTTGTCCAAAGCACGGACGTTGGGCGGGAAGGTGACACTGACGTTCTGCATGTGCAGCATGGCGTGGCCTTGTCATGTGTGATTGAAAATGTAATCAAAACCAAACATTGATTACGTCAGGCAATGTTTTATCGCGCGCAGATTAGCGATTGATCGTTTGAGCATGAGGATTCAATGAGTTTGCTGATGAAGGTCAGATGTGTTTGAGCCTGATTTTTCAGGTGTTTTTGCAGCTAAGTCTGATGTGGGACAAAGACATGCCGACATGGCGCAGCAGGGGACATGCGGCTTGTTGATCATTTGCTCATCAAGTCTTCATGAGGCTTGGTACAAAGATCAATGAGTTTGGGGCGCTTCAGAGAGTGTGTCTCACAATTGTGAATGAAACAGGATGAGTCCTGCAAAGCCGCTGATCTGAAGGCAAGCGTTCCAAGGCAACCCCGTCAAAATGACTCGGCTCTATTCACATCGCCCGGTCATCTTGATGGGACGAAATGACAACATATGAACTGTCATGCACGCTTGGCGCACGACTCGACGCGAGTTGCTTGATGTTTCAGATGTGTAATTGAAAGTGTCTGTCGATTACGGATGTATCAAAATCGGCTGACCCTGGTGGAGCGGGGTGCCAATTCCTCATGTCGATTGCTGTTGGATGTTGCAATCGAACTCCACCAGGCCAACCCGGACGACGTAAGTACTGACCGGAGCTGGACCCTTCCCAGACAATACTTTCCTTCCCCGGCACATCCTTGCAAACTTTGGGGAGGTATGTGTCCCCAAAGCATTTCATGCCCGTCGTCAAAGCATGAATCCTCAATTGGTTTGGCTCATCTTGCTGCTTGCTGAAGGTTTAACGCTCAGTGCAGACATTGATGAACGTCATTCAATATCTTAACCGTTTCATCGACAAAATCCGATAAAAAGTCTTACCTGTCACGTCCACAAATCTTCTTCAGTCGTCTACCAAGGCGCGTAAGTACAGGTTGGATTTCATTTCCATCGGCAGATCACCATGCTTGCGGAACTGTCCCGGGGACATGCCTGACCAGCGTTTAAACGCGCTGCTGAACGAGGCGTCCGAGGAGTATCCCAATTCGATGGCAATGCGTTTGATGCCCGATCTCTTTTCACGCAGCAATGAACACGCCCACTGCATTCGAATCTCATGCAGATAAGCCATTGGTGTTTGGTGCAGACATTGTTGGAAACGTGCAGCAAAGGCTGAACGCGACATGCCGACTTCAGCAGCCAGTGAAGAGACAGTCCAGTTGGCGCCGGGTTGACGGTGCAGGCACTTTAACGCGTGGAAAATTTCCGGGTCCGAGAGGATGTTGTTCTGATTGCCTGGCTGGTTGGTTTTTTCCTGGGCGTTGTAGCATCGCATCACATGCAGCAATAAGGCGCGGGTGAGATAATCCGTAATGCCACGCCAGCCTGGTTGTTTGTGAATGAGCTCCGCGTGAATGTTGTGTATCAACTCTGATGTTTCACCGGGCAGGCGGTTTCGTCGGCCTTTAACATGTAAATAGCGGGGCAGGACACTTAAAAGCCGTGAACTTTCCGCTTGTTTGAAGACATAAAACGCGCTCATGATCCGCGTGAGTTTGCCGCCACCGCCTATGGATAAGCCCAGATGATTGTCCACCAGATCCGGGTTGAGCAATGCCAGTAAATCCTGTTTGGGGGTACTGGGGTGATCACAGAGATTGCTGATGCAGTCATTGCGAAAGACGAAAAGATCACCTGTCTGAAGATGCAGATATTCTTTGAGCGATTCATCTTTGAAATAGCAATTGCCACTCACACAAGCGAAGACCACCAGCGATACAGCCTTGGCCACATTGCTCGCCGGTGCTTTGATGCCCCAGGGTGCCGTGTAATCACAAAAGCTCACAGGACGGACATTGCAACGGTGGCTCTTGAGCAATTGATCGACAATGTCGACCAATCCCGAGACATCGGTTGGCACCGTTTCCTGCGAATCAAGGTGATCTTCGCACATTTTGAAACTCTCAAATTTCGACACAAACAGAAGGTCGGATCACATAGACAAGGCATCCACCTTCTGAAGATAAGGGTATGTCTAAGTATATATGCCAATGGGGCGCTGCCAAGTTTAAAAACAAGTTTTTGTTTATAAAACGTATGTTCGATCAAATCGGGAACGGTGTCGAACCCAGTTGGAAATGGATACATCCAGGGAGTCGGATATCAACGCGAAGGTTGCAGTGATACAATCATCAGGGTGATTGACATTTTGATTTAGCTGCTTGAAAACGAGATTGGAACAACGATGCTCAAAGGTATTTCCCCGTTACTGAGTCCTGAACTGCTTGCTGAACTCTGCCGCATGGGGCATGGTGATGAATTGATTTTGGCGGATGCGCATTTCCCTGGCAATACGTTTAATCAAAAGGTTTTACGTGCAGACGGCCTGGGTGTCCCGCAACTGCTTGACGCGATTTTGCCACTCTTTGAACTCGATAGTTATGTCGATAGCCCATTGGTGATGATGGCTGCCGTCAAGGGTGATGAGCTCGATCCGACCGTGGAAACGAGCTACCGTGTGCCCATCGACAAGCATGCCCCGGGGACCGCTGAGATTACCCGGATTGATCGGTTCGACTTCTACGACCGTGCCAGGGATGCCTACATGGTGGTCATGACCGGTGAAACCGCCAAGTATGGCAACATCATCCTCAAGAAAGGGGTCACCCCCATCACCTGATCGCGCTTGACTAAGCAATAATCGATTCTATTATTCCAGTACTCTGATACACTGGAGGTGGTATGTTTCGATTTGGTTTTTGCAATCGTGTTTGTTTTACCGCTGTGATCTGCCTGTTGGCTGTTGCCTTGCTTCACGCTTCGCCGTTTCAGGCAGGTGACAGGGTTTATCAGTTGGACATGCAAAGTTCAGCGGTGCAAAGTCAGTTGTTGATTGATGGCGCTCAATGGGTCAAAGACGATGCGGATGGACAAACCTGCTATCAGATCACCGTTGGCAAAGACATGGCCCCAAACATGAACGCCAGCGTCTTCCCCATCGACCTCACGCCATACCGTGGCCTGTACATGCAACTGTCCTGTCAGGTCAAAGCAATAGATGTCACCCAGCCCCGCCAATCATGGAACGGCATCAAGTGCATGCTCAACTACAAAACGCCCACCACCGGCGAGCATTGGCACAACCAGGGCAATGTCTTTGGGAGCTTCGATTGGAAAACCATCAACGCCAACTTCATGGTTCCCAATGACGCAACCACCGGACAACTGCTGCTTGGGCTACAAGATTGCACCGGCACGGCATGGATCAAAGACGTCAGGCTCACCGTCCTCCAGGCACCACCATCACGCCCCAAACTCCCCGCCAATCCCGGCCCCGCGTACAAGGGACACAACCTGCCGCGACTGCGTGGGGTGATGTCACCTCAGAAATTCCGCGAACAGGATTTTGTCGACCTCGAAAAATGGAACGTCAACGTCGTCCGCTGGCAGATGACCCGACACTGGGGCAAAGCCAACACCGACCTTGATCTCGATGAGTACGACAACTGGATCGATGCGGAATAGGCGGACCTGCAAAAAGCCGCAGACGCTGCACACAACCATGGCATTAAACTCGTCATCGACCTGCATTCACCCCCAGGCGGCCGGCTTGAAGACAGCACCATGCGCATCTTCCTGGAAAAGAAATATCAGGATCACTTCATCAAGGTTTGGCAGAAAATCGCAACCCAGTTCAAAGACCATCCAGCCATCTGGTGTTACGACCTGATCAACGAACCGGTGCAAAATCAGCAACCACCCGAAGGTGTCCAAAACTGGTTGGGCGCCCAGATCCTTGCAGCCAAAGCTGTCCGCAAGATCGATCCCCAAACGGCCATCTGCATTGAAGTCGATGGTTGGACCGCACCCCGGCAATTCAAATGGCTCTCACCCATCGACATCCCCAACCTGATCTATCAAGTCCATATGTATTGGCCCGGCCAGTTCACCCATCAAGGCGTCCATAACACATGGGGCGTCGAAGGCGGTGATCCACGCATCGAATACCCCGGCACATACCGCGGGTTGAAACTCGATAAAGCAGCCTTACGCCGTGAACTGCAGCCGGTGCGTGATTTTCAGCTTCAATGCAACGCCCATATTTTTGTCGGTGAATTCAGTGCCATCCGCTGGGCACCCGGTGCTGCACAATATCTTGCCGACTGCATCGACATCTTTGAAGCTTACGGCTGGGATTGGACCTACCACGCCTTCCGCGAATGGGACGGCTGGAGTGTCGAACACAACAACCTGCCTGCTGACCGCAAGCATCATGTCAAAGCCACACAAGAAACCGATCGCGCCAAGGTGCTCAAAAAATGGTTTGAGAAAAACCAACGTGCGTCGAAGTGATGATGTTTAAATCAAACGCAAAACACAGCGATAAACTGCGATGCAGTTTCAGCAACACGCAGTGTTGCAGCTATTTTTGTGTTGCGTGAATGACTTTTTGATGATCGTGATCACAAATGTCATCGCACACTTGATCTGACATGACACTGTTATGAAAGCGATTCAAACAATTAGTTGTATGAGCTGTGATTCATCTGTCGATTTGAATAGGCAACATCACACAAATAGCTGCGAC
>JBICHS010000646.1:0-4297 GCA_043101135.1 Phycisphaeraceae bacterium JB051 | reverse complement strand
AACCGCTTGCGGTTTAGCGCGTTTTGTGTTTCGCTTGCGATATTGCGATCAAAAGTCTGTTGGCGAGTGAAAGAAAAATCAGTTGTTTTCAGCAACTGGCGCAACGTGGCTGACCACTGAGCGAAAGTGTTGGGACTAAATTGAAAAAACCGCAAGGTGTTTGGCTGACAAATACCTTGCGGTTTGTTTTTGTGCCTGTACATTCAAAGTCATGTCCAAGCACCCCAACATACTGTTTCTGATGAGTGACGAACACCGGCCTGATGTCCTGGGTTTCACAGGTAACGATGTGGTTCGCACACCTGTTCTTGATGACCTTGCCAAGGACGCGGTGGTGTTCAACAATGCCTACACACCCAGTCCGATCTGCATTCCCTCGCGACAGTGCATTGCAGCGGGGCAGTTGCCTCGGACCTGCAAAGCCGAGAAATATGGCGATGACCTGCCACCGTTTTCCATGACCTTTGCCAAGCGGTTATCTCAGTTTGGTTACGCAGCGGTCTGTGCTGGCAAGTTACATCACGATGGACCGGATCAGATGCAGGGCTGGACGACGCGCATTGGCTTTGACATGAATGTTGAGCCCAAATACATCCCTGGTCGTGACGACGAAAGCTTCAAGGCTTTTCGCCATCCCTCAAGTTATCGCAGTCGCGATGAAGCTGGCGAAGTTGTTCGCAGTGGCGTGGGGCATGGGCGTTATACCCATGACCGTGACGCTCACGCGCTGGCAGGCGTCAAGCCGTTTATCGAACATCACTACAACGATATCTATGCGGACAAGCCCTGCGCCAATCAGCCGCTACTTTTGAAAGTCAGCTTTAACCGGCCTCATCTGCCTTACCTGACCACGGAAGACAAAATCAATTACTACCTCAATCGTGTCCCAATTTACGTTGAAGACAACGACTTTGAACACACGGCACTCAACCGTGGCAGTGCTGTCGTGGGCAAAGACGGGATCACCGAACGTGATGTCCGTAAAGCCACCGCAGCCTACTATGGCATGGTCGAAGAAGTCGACGAAGACTATGGCAAGGTCATCGCTGACCTCAAACACGTCGGCCAGAACATGGACGACTGGTGGATCATCTTCACCGCGGATCATGGCTCGATGCTCGGGCAACATGGCACGTGGTCCAAGAGTAAATTCTATGAACACTCCGCACGCGTCCCGCTGATGATCCGGCCTCCCAAAGCCGTCAGAGAGCAGTGGGGGATGCAGCCGGGCAAGACACGTTTTGTCGATCAGAACGTCAACACCTGTGACCTGTTTACCACGATCTGCCAGATGGCCAATGTCCCTTTACCCAAGCAGGAAGACACGGTGTTTGGGCGCGGCCTGGACTCGCGAAGTTTATACCCGTTGATGCAATCCGACGAACCGGTGGCAAATTGGGATGACGAATCAATCAGCCAATTTCGTGGCGGTGAATTGATGATCAAGCAAGGCAGCTTGAAGTATCAACACTATCAAAACATGCCCAGCAATGAGATGACTGAAGTACTCTTTGATCTGGCAGTTGATCCGGACGAACGTGTGAACCTGATCAATGAGCCAGAATATACAGAGGCATTAAAAGCGCTGCGCCGTCGTTGTGCGGCGCTGGGATTTGGGCCCGATGCTGTCGCGCAGTATGAGAACGCGGGATATCCTTGGCAGGTTTGATGCCTGCTGCGTTGGGTTAATCAACCGTTGGCAGGTAGATGGTCACGCCTTTTTCCGGCGCATTGTCATCAATACACACAGCACCACCATGGATGACAATGATGTGTCGGGCAAGCCACAAGGCCATCGTGCCTGTGGATGTGGTCAGGTGCTGATTTAACGGCGTGTCCAATGGGTCGTCATGAGCTGAACTGGCCAGTTGAATCGCAAACTGTTTGAGAATGTCCACATTGTCTGCAGGAATATGCATCGACAATTCATGGCGTTGCTGCTTGACTGTGGTTTTTGCAGCATTGTGATGATCCTGTGACCACGGCGTCCACTGACAGTAAAACGCACAGAGCGCAACCCCGAGCATATCACCCATTGCCACGACCTGCGTGTCGATGGTTTGTGTGATGAGTTGGTCAGGCCTTGGTTGCTGATTGTCGAGGCGCTCAACAATGTTCTGATTAATCAGAGCCCCCAGTGATGTGCTTTGTACAGGTTTATAGGCATAGGTCGAAGCAGCCTGGCTGAGCAGGACCAGATCATTGGAGTTGCTGATGACTTTCTTGACATCCTGCCTGGCTTTGGTGCGAATGGTATCGAGATTTAATTCTTCGGGCAGCGGCATGTCAGGATGATCCGCTTGAATCTGCTCGACCATCTCCAGCATCCCCAACGCGCAATGCACGTTTGCCAGATCATGTCGTGCGTGACGAGCAAAGCAGTATGCAAGGTGTGCGTGATCCTGCCAAAGCTGGGCAGGTTGATTTTCGATGGATGGTGCCTGAATTGTAGAGAGCGTATTCATGATTCCTGCCCCCCGTTGGGATTTGCAGTGAGTTTGCGAATGGCCTGCAGCAACGAGTTGGCACGAATGGGGCTGTCGTACAGATGCATCGGCCAGTGCTTTTGTTCAATCAGCATGTCCGCTTCGTCTGAACGTTGAGCCAGCAGCAGGATTGGAATGGATTCAAAACGTTGTGCGATCAATTGCAGATGTTCAACATCCGAATGAACGCTTGTTGCAGTCTGATCAACCACAACAATGTCCGGGGTTGTCATGTGGTCTGAGACTTTTTGCAGATGCGGGAAGCTCAGAACATTACCACCGGCCAGACTCAAGGCGCGTCGGTACGGATTCCAGTGGTTGTTAAACGACGTGATCAATACAACATTAATACCTGTGATATCAACCTTGGCGTGGAACATGCCCGGGGCATTCTTCCCCAGCCACCAATGCATGTCAGCTTGCGCTTGAGCCAAAGCGTTTTCAATCTGTGCTTGTACAGGTGCCAGGAATGTATGTGCTTCAGCAGGAAGTGGACGCAGATCAATCCCGGGCAATGAATAGAAACCTGAGGCATTGGCGATCTGGTCACAGGCACAAAGCATGGCGCTGCGCAGGGCGTCTTGCTTGGAAAGACGGTGACGCAACGCGTTGGTCAATTCATGCGTAATACATGCCATGCTCACCGATTCGGGCAGGCCATGTGTTTCACAAAATTCGGCGCCAAGCTCCAGATGATCAACACCAAGCATGATCTGTTCACAGGTGGTGATCGGCAAAATGACATTGCGGGCCACGTCATACGTGCGGATCACACTGTGGCCGATTTCACTGTTAATCAGTTGCAGGCGACCGATGTCATGAAGCAGACCCATCACACGCGCTTCGTCGGCATCAATCCCGACACTGGGGCCAATGGCAGCAGCAAGATGGGCGGTGGCAATGGCGTGACGCCACCAGTGAATCATCCACGGGTGCGTCACCGGATCATCCGGGCGCGTGGGCATATTCAAAATGATCTTGCTTACCGTTTGGACACCCAGATTTTCCACGGCTTTGCGGACACTGAGAATTTGATCCTTCTCATCGCTGCCAGCATTGACATACTGCAACACACAGCACATCGCGCCCGGATCCATTTCAATGAGCCGGATACATTGGCGAACCTGATCGGGTTTGAGCTTGCGGATTTCCTGTTTGATCTGTTCGAAGATTAAATGCAAGTGAGAGATTTCAACGGCTGCACGCGTTTCATTGCAGGTGCAGGCTGCGATGGAAGAAGCTGCCTGCGTCCACGGATCGGTTTGTCCCATCTGAGCAGCAGGCGATTCGACAACGGCTTGATCATCACTTGCAGGTAGATCCTTGTTCGGGGCTTTGACTTCGCGTGTCTCATAGCCCAGGGCATTTGCGATCTTGTTTTTCAGATCATCAAGTTTCAAATCACCCTTGGTGAGAATGTCCGCTGCACCCAGGACTTTGCTTTTAGCTGAAACTTCAGCGGAGGTGTATTTACTCATGAGGATGACCGGCAATTCATTGGTCATCGGATTGCGTTTGAGTGCTGCCAGCGTCGTCATGCCATCAAGCACCGGCATGCGGACGTCGATCATGGCCAGATCATACGTTGATTGCATGGCATGCTGAATCAGATCGCGACCATTGTTGACCGTCGTGACCTCAAAACCCAGGTGCTTGAGGACGTAGGACAAGGCTGTGCAAGTCTGCTGGTCATCATCTGCCAGGAGAATATGCCCCAGTGCGTTTTGCTGGGTCGAGGTTTCTGATGTTTTGGCATCTGCCTGATTCAACGTGCTGACTCCAACCGGAAGATTTAAGCAGTGGTTTGTAAT
>JBICHS010000645.1:0-8162 GCA_043101135.1 Phycisphaeraceae bacterium JB051 | reverse complement strand
CCAACGCACCCATTCACCGCCCTTGCGATCGAGCATCCGGTCCGTGGGTTGCCCGCGCATGTGTTCAAAGATGGGCTTGCGCAACTGGAAGCTCACACGCGTGGTTTGCCCTGGGTCCAACATGGCTGGGCCGGACTCCTGAATCTGTTTTGTCATGCCGGGGAATCGACTGTCAAGACGTATCCCCACGCGAACCGGGGTCGACATGGGATTGGTCACCGTGATTGCCAAAGCTTCCCAACCAACCCAACTTTCCTGCTCGAAGGCTTGACCGGTTTTGAACATGATGTGAGGCCATGATTGGCGATGCCCAAAATCCAGCTTGATTGCGGTGCCTTGTGAAGTTGAAATGATCTGAGCTTTGGCATCGTTCAAAACGACGTTTTCCAAACGTAACGCGGAGATATCTACGAGTTGCATACGATCGACTTGCTGCTGGGCATTTGCATGTGTTACAGCAAAACCAATCAACAAGGCAAAGAACATCATTCTCAGGTGACAATACATGAAACTTCCTTTTGTTCTCAAAACAGATGGCTTATTCATCCATCGCAATAGCGGGTCTGTGAATCGTTGTTAAAAAGCGCGGGGTTGATCAAATTGCGTGTAGTGACACTGCGTCCAGTGCCTTTGAATCGCACTGTCCCTTTGCATAACAACCCGATGTCGAAATACGTTGGTTTATCGTGTTATTTACGTTGATAAAAATGCTCGGAAGGCGTGATCAACAGCTCTTTGTAATCATGTATAAAAGAGGCATGACCATCGGCAAAGAGATAATTCCATCCATTGCCATCGGTTTGGTGACGTTGATTGGGTGATGATCGGGCTTCGAAGTTGAAATACCCCGCTGACTGTGCATAGCCCCAATAAGGCGGTGCGACATCGCTCATCACAATCATATCCGACGGCCGGTGCAGATGATCGAGAATCTGAATGTAATCATGCTGCGTGAAATCACGATAAGCAACTCCCGAGCTGATCTTCATCGGCCCCGAGATTGTCCAGTTCACACCGTAATGCCCGGTGTGCGTCTGACGAACCGCATCGATGTCACGCGTATCCTCGGCAGGACAGAGAAACACTGGGTTTTGATCGGTGAGTAATCCAGCTTTGACAATAATTGCCTCAAAACCAATCTGATCACCGTAATCGTAAAAACCAGGCACAAAGCCCCCATCAAACATCTGCACATAAGAAAACTGAATAATGCCCAGCTGTTTGAGATTAGAAGCGCAAGCTATGTTACGAGATACCTGACGCGCCTTGGACAAGGCCGGGAGTAAAATCGCAATCAACATCGCAATAATACTGATCACAACCAGCAGCTCAATCAGAGTGAAAGCTTTGACTTTTTTCATAACGGTTTCTCCGCAAGGCGGCATAAAATTACATCGATCGATCTGTAGAAGAACGAATCAACAATTCTGTTGGAATAGACTCACATGACACCGGCCTGGCAGGATCAGCCAATTGATCAAGTAACATTTTCACAAGGAGTTTGGCGATCTGCTCGATGGGTTCAGCAATCACAGTCACACCCGGCCTAAGCCACGGTGTAAACAAATTGTCATCAAATGCAGCGATCGCAAGATCACGCCCCAGCACGCGACCGACCTGCAAGGCACCTGCATAGACTGCGGGGACGGCAATGGCGTTGTGTACGATCAGTGCATTGATCTGAGGATGCTCCCGGAGCAAATACATCGTCTGCTCATACCAATGATCGAGAATCTTGGATTCCTCTGCAGATGCCCACCAAGTTTGTGGACTCTGTAAGCCATGTTCATGCAGGGCATCTCGAATCATGGTCGTTCGAGGATGTTCGGGCTCATCCACATGAGGCATATGTTGAGGCGGCATCAGAACACCGACATTGTCCCACCGCATCGCTTTGAGATGGCTCGCTAATTTCGTAATGCCAACCTGGTAATCCACACTCACATGCGTGTGACCTTCATGCGACTGGTTATCCGTTTGATGTCTTAAAACAAACGGCAATTTATCATGGGCATATTGTTGGCCGTCATGGGCCTCCCAGAGATTCTCCAAAGCAATAATGCCATCGACAGACCGCTGAGGCAGCCAGGACATCAGTTCCTGTTCACGCTGACGATCAGCCTGTGTTTCCATCGGCAAAGCGGTGTACCCATTCTCAAGCAATGCCTGCTGAATCAGCGAGGCGTAGTGCCCAAAGAACGGGTTTGATAGGTCATTGAGAATCACGCCGATGTTATGTGTCTTCCCGGTCGCCAGAATCTGGGCAGCACGACGTGGGACGTACCCCATTTCACGGGCGATGGACTCAATCTTATGCCGAGTCTCCAATGAGACCCGATTGAAATGACGTCCGTTGAGAACCAGCGAGACGGTGGCCTCTGAGGTTCTGGCACGTTTTGAAATATCCTTAAGCGTTGTGGCCATAATCTCTTACCTGCACCAACATCACAAAAATCAAGACACTTGTTAAGCGGTTAACTGCTTTAATCGTAGACGGCTCCAACTGCGAGTCAAGCGATTAACAAAACTTAACCAAACTTAACGAAAAACAGCCCTGCCATGGGTATTGGCAGGGCTGATCGTTCTTGTTGTCAGCAGATAGCTAGTACGATTACATACGTTTGAGATATTGGAGGAAACGGTCCAGGACGACCTGCTGAATGGGGTCCTGGTCTTGCCAGGCTTGTGAGCCGATCCACCAATACCATTGGTCATGTCGCAGGAAGGCTGGAACTTCTTTGCCATCGGGCAATGTCAGCGTCCCTTGCACCTGAACATGGTCGAGTAGATTTTCCGGGTCCAGAATGGGTGCGTGATTGTCAAGTTGCACTTTGCCAGTTTGCTTGACGGGGAATTGCCAGTTGATGGGGAAGTTGGGATTGGACGTGATCTGCACCGGCCCCTTCCAGATTCCCGCGTCTTCAAAATCATTGCGAAGTCGGATGGCAATGGTGTTGGTCTGCCCCCACTTGATGGCATGATCGGGGATGACATACTCACGCGGCGCCAGCCAGTAGTGATGCTGGGCTTTGGTGGTCTTGCCAATGAAATGACCGTTGATGAATGTCCAATCGTAATCGTCCATCGCCCCTGCCTGGAACGTCAGCGTGCGCCCCTTCCAATTGGCGGGGACATCAAACGTGCGGACATGCCAGGCATCGCCCATGAAATAACGTGATGAACCAAGCAGACCGACTTCACCCCACTTGCCGGGGACGATGACTTTCTTCCAATCAGTCGTTTCGCTGATGGGTGGTGTTGGCAATTTTTCTGGGCCTTTGGGTGTTTGCCCAAGATGCTTCCATGCCCATGAACCGGTCAGATCAATTTGCCCAAGATCATCACCCGAGAGCGGCTTGAGATTGGGCTGCTTGATGAAACGGTGATCCGAAGCAAGCATGGCAGGTAACCCATCTTGTGTCGGGCGACATAGCGCATCAGCATCCAGACGACCAAAGAGTAACACGCGGCCTTTGTATGTTTTAGCCAACACGTGAAGCAGGTCGGCATCCATGTAACTGCTGCAGGTAATAACCGCTTTGCAGTCATCAAGTAGCTGCGGCTGCTCGACAATTTTCAGACCTTCAAACAGTTTTACCTGATAGCCACGCGCATCGAGCATGGCGATCAAATCCCCTGTTTTTTCAGCATTAATCGCTGACAACCGCGTGTTGCTGACAATCGCAACCGCAGGTCGATAGTCCGGCTTGGGCCAATGGCTGCGAATCCATTGCGACATGCCCGGCAAATAGGCAGTGGAAGATTTCATGTGCCAATCGTCGTCGGCAAGAAGCATGCCACCACTGCCACGGGCATGGAACGCGAACGGGCAAAAGCCAAGGCCCATTTCGACATGACGTTCAACGAGCTTGCTGGCATGTTCCATCTGACGTTCCGAGTCATAGCTGGCTAACGTCAACGACTTGGCTTCAAGCGCGGTCTTGCCCCCCATGCCGTAGTGCGTACCGATGTTGACATGTTCACCAAAGAGCGTGTTGATCGCGTAGTAGCTGATCGGCACACGACTCACATCGTACATATCGCCAATCGTGCGTTGTGACATCCCAACGGCATCGGGAATCGATTCACGGATGACGGACATGATGCGCGTCGACAATGACTTTTGCAGATAAGCAGCAAAGCGCAGATGATCCCACAAACGCGGGTTGTTCATGTAATTGTGATTCACATCCACCGGCTCATCTTCCTGATAGCCCAACGGCTCGATGGTGTTGTCAGCCCAATTTTCATGGGGTTTGAGCTGATACTTTTCAGATTGAGCTTGATTACCAGCCCATGCTTTGGCTAAGGCTTCACGGGTTTTGTATTGAGACTTTAACCACTGGTTCCATTGGATCACCATGTTGGGGTAATCCTTCATGCCCTTGGGACCAGAAGCAAAATTGCTTTCATTGGTGGGCACTTCGAATGCCAGGATATTCGGTGAATCCTTAAATGCGATCGCCATACGGCGCCAGGCATCCACGATGGCGTCGGGCCAATGGTAAATGTTGTGCTTAACCTGCGAGATGAGCTTGGATTGAGTTGGCATGTCAGGTTGCCCTGCCACAAACCAATCCGGGAACGGCCAATGCATGTCCACACTCACAGCCAGGCCGTACCGCTCAGCCTCCTGCATGATGTCCAACATGATCTGCAGGTATTGCTGATTGAACTGCCCCTGCGTCGGCTCGATGTTTTTCCAACGGACATGCAATCGCAGGCCGTTGAATCCCATACCTGCAAGGTATTTGACATCCCATTTTTTCCACTGCCTTGAAGGATCTTTCTCGTTATACAAAGCTCGGAAAAAGTGCGGGCCATACATGCGAAACGGTTGACCGGTTGGACGTGTGAAACGGCCGTCCTCAGCCACATACCAACGGCGTCTGGCAACAGGAATCTGTTTGGCCAAACCATCCACCCATTGATTGAGCTGCTGTTCATAGGCATCAAGTGATGTTGTGATATCAGCTCCTGCGATGAGTTGACGGATTAGTTGCTGGCGTTGGCTTTCAAATGTTTGAGCTTTACTTTCATCTTCACTGAGTTGGCCCCAGTGTTTAATGACTTCATCAAAGGCAAGTAACGCCACCGCATCCCATGCCTGCTTTTCAAGACGATCATCATTGAGTTTGCCTTCCAGCGATGTGAGCTTAACCCCACGATCAGCTATCCATCGGAGCATGGTTTGGCGTGCATCAGCAAGTTGTTTATCTGTATGTTTGCGGTAATCATCTGCCCCTTGTTTGTCCTTGAAAATCAGGCCAATACGAACAAGACCAAGATCACCAAGCTGGTTGATTCGAGTTAATTCAACACCGGTAATCGGAGGATGCTTTTTGACGTTCAGGTCTTCCCAGAACAGGTCGAACGTGTTTTTGCCGGGCTTGAGTTTGAGTGTTCTTCTGCCATGGGCTTTGGTTCGGTAGAAGTTATCCCCCCCGCTATGCATGCGCCATTGCAGGTCAACAGCTTTGTCGGTGAGTAGTTGCAGTTGGACACCTGCGAGCTTGCCGATGGCTTCATCGGGTAGCGCGATGCGCATCACTGCCCAATAGCGTTTAGCTAATGGCTCATCGGTTTCCTTGTAGACATGCCAGATGGCGTGCTGGTCTGGCAGTCCTCTATTTTTCAGATCAAGGTGTTGGTTAAGTCCATCGGAACGAATAAACCCGTTGGGTCTTGCCAGCGCGTCCAGTGGTCGTGCGACAGGTGAGATGGGTGTTGTCGTGTAGTCCTGCCAGGACACATGAACAGGTTCCTGAGCTTGTAGTGCAGAGACACAAAGACCAACAGCAAAAAGCGTACACAGTGATATGAGCCAGCGATACATCGACGCGTATCTCCTGAAGAATACAAAATGGGATTAGCATTGTTTAAAACGTGAAATTCAATTAACCACCGGGGAACGGTGTGACATAAAAGCGGCCGGTTGGGTTGGAGCTTGAAGAATATATATCTTCAAATTGCAAGACCTGACTATGCATATCCAGCATCAAGCCATTGAGCTGGCCGTTACCTCGTTCATAATTTCTGATGAGGACGGATTCGGTGGAACCGTGATAAAAGCCCATTTCACCGCGACCGTACATGGTGTTGGTGAAATATCCGCCATATGAATTGTTGGACTTGCGCCATGCCGCATCGGTCAACATGACGACCCGGCTTAAACCGTAGCTTGCATCATCAAGTCGCAGACCACGATTAAAATTCTGGCGACTGTCAGGCATGCCACTTCGGGCGTTCATGGCATAGGTCACGACATCCGTGCGCCCTTTGTATGTCAGCAATCGTGGGCATTGAAAAAGCTTGAGTTGATTGGATGTGAGATTGCTGGGCTGATCATCCATGTTCACCGAGGTATCAATCTCATGTGCAAGTGTGGTCGGCCAGGAATGATAGTCCTGCAAACCATTGTTATAGGGAATCGGCAGGTGATTGTCGTTGTTATTGACATAGATCATCATCACCGTGCCCATTTGTTTTTCGTTGGCAAGACACTGAACGTTTCTTGCAGCATCTCTTGCTTTGGACAATGCCGGCAAGAGAATCGAGATCAACAATGAGACGATGGAGATGACCACCAGTAATTCAATCAAGGTAAACGCGTTTGTTTTGTGCGGACGAAGGCTCAACATGTATCTCTCCTGCCAAGGTATCAGGCCTGGGTTTCGTTCGGGGCGGTAACGGTACTGTTGCGAATGGCTAACTCGGGTGAAAACACGCGGACATGCTCCGGATCAGGCATGTCTGTTTTCTTGGACGCAAGCAATGCCACCAACTCTTTGACTGCTGCATCGCCCATCGCTTCTAAAGGGTGACGAATGGATGTGAGATTCGGCTCAGTGTGGAAGCACCATTGTGAATCATCAATGCCGATGACACTCATCTCACGGGGCACATCGATGTGTTCAGAGAGATGACGCATCGCATGCACTGCTGCCAGGTCGTTGTAACAGAGAATGGCTGTAGGCCGATTGGCTTTGGGTAGACGCAGCAGGTGACGCGCACCACGCAGGCCTTCAATCTGGCAGTAATGATCCTGGCTGGTTAACGGTTGCTTGGGATCAAAGCCGCAATGAACCCATGACGGATCAATCTCCAAGCCAAGTTCCTGCGCCGCTTCGACGAATGCATCGTTTCTGATCTGACTGTCTTCAATGGGTTGTTCGAGGCAGGTGCCCAAATAGCCGATGCGTCGATGCCCAAGGTCCATCAAATGCTTGATCGCCAGTTTGACTGCCTGCTTGTTGTCAAACAGGATTGTCCTGAAAAAGGAGCTGGGAATGGCAGGGTCGATCATGACCACGTGACGTGTGTACTGGGCCAACTCCTTGACCCACGGCGCCCGGGTGTCGGGCTGGATGAGCATCATGCCATCCACGCGCCGTTGGGCGAGTTTCTGCACGCAGATTTCGCCTGAATCATCACCGGTGAGATTGATGAGCATCAGGTCATACCCCGCCTGCTTGGCAGCTTTTTCAATGCCGATGAGAATGGCATTTTCGTAGTGATGCCCCAAGCCTGACCAGGGTCGCGGCGGGACGTAAATCCCCAGTGTCCGCGTGGCACGATTAATCAGCGACTGGGCAGCAAAGTTGGGTTGATAGCCCATCTTGGCTGCGACTTCCAGAATACGTTGACGGGTCTGCTCCTTGACGACGGGACTGTTACGCAAGGCATGCGAAACCGTCACATGAGAAACCCCCACCGCTGAGGCAATATCTTTGATGGTGATGTTCTTGGCCATGTGCTCCTGACTTAAAAAATTCTACACGTGTAAATTTTCACGTGTAGAATTAAAGGCAATTGAACTGCCAGAGTCAAGTTTCATTCAATATTTTTAGAACAAACGAACACGCAAATGCCTATATTTTATTTAATTACTGAACCTTATAAAACAACACAAGATCTGCCACAAACTGGTGCCAAAATAGATTGGAGCAATTCAAATCATTATTCTCCATTGCGTCTCTGATTTCTTCAATTCCGCGCAGGTACTTTATGCATGCGGCATTTGATGTAGGGTGGGTGGAACAAAAGCGATACCCGCCATCGGTACTTGCAATGGCGTCACCCCCGACATGTCGCTTCTTTTGCTTAATGTCCTGACTGTGGATTTGCCCAGGTATCGGGGATGTGGTTGTTCATCACTTGAA
>JBICHS010000644.1:0-8124 GCA_043101135.1 Phycisphaeraceae bacterium JB051 | reverse complement strand
GACCTCATGAAAAGTGAGAGTTCAACATTTCAATCTCAACGCTTCATGTGCATCCTGCTGTGCGCGATCACAGTGTGTCTACTTGTCAGCACACTGCCACTGGCTGCACAAGTCCGACAGGAGCCAGCGGGAAACACGCTTGCAGACCAACAGACTGTACCACCACCGCCCATTGCAGGTGACATGCCCGTATCAATCCTCCCACCAGGATTATCAGAACAGCAGCATCAGGACTTTGCCGCAGAATTGGATTTATCAGCATTGAGCCAACTCGCTGTATATGATCAGGGACGAGCTAAAATTTTCGACACCTACGCCCGTGAAATGATCACCAATGTGTTTGGCAAAGCACGTTATCACGATCGCTTTGATCCAGCACATTACTCGCCATCCTTCACCTGGTTGGACATTCTGCTCAACAAATCATGGTATGCCGACCGACCTTTGATTTATGTCGAAGTACTTGAGCTACGCCGGTCTTTAGCCAAACTATTACCTGCTGAAGTCGAAGGTGGCTTTCTGAGTTTTGGTCGTTTTCCCCCATCACTGCTGTTAACCGATCAGGCTCAGCAAATTCTCAACGGCGGCGCATCGGATTTGCGTTTACTCAAGGGACGCAACCAAGTCCTCAGTGCCTGGGCCGGATACCAATTACTGCCCAACTCACTGCTGCTTGTCAGCCCGTCTCCCACTGCGAAAAGTGATCAGTGGCAAAGTCTCTTTGAACCCACGCAGGAAAACACCGACATCCTCGAAGCACGCCTGGCGTTTACGGAGTTGGCCAAGGCATGGAATGAAGCGGACAGCAAGGCAGCGCAAATCGCCATCGATACATTGGTCCAAAAGCTGCCCAACATTCACCCATCGACGTATCCTTCACAAACCCTGCGTCATGCGGAGTTGCTATACAACCAAACCCATAAATTCACCGTGGGATACCTGGCGTATGGTGTAGCAACGATCCTGCTGCTCATTGCCATGGGAACCCAACGCAAATGGCTCATCCGCAGTGGGATCGTGTTCCTGCTCATCGGCTTTGCCGTCCACACCGCAGGCTTTGCTGTGCGGGGCATGATCTCAGGGCGTTGGCCGATCCATAATCAATTTGAGTCGTTTATCGCGTTGGCATGGTTTGCCTGTGTGATGGGCATCGGGCTGATGTTTGCCAAGCGTCAATGGATGTTCGGCGCAGCAGCTGCGGCATTAGGGACGACTGCCCTGCTCTTTGCCAACACCGTTGCCATCCCGTCTCACGATGTCGCTCAGGTCTCAGGCATACTGGCAACCAGTCGCATTCTCTACATTCATGTCAACGTCGTCATCGCGGCCTACGCACTGATCGCGCTTGGCTTTTTCATCGCCCTATTTTATCTGGGCGTTTACTACTTTAAAACCGACACCACCGTCCGCATGGCTGCTGCAGGACTTGGTGAATTGGATAAGCCGTCAGGCCCGGAAAAACTGCTACGCGATCTGGACAGAGCGCATCTGGTGATTCTTCAACTGGCTTTCTGGCTACTGGGGCTGGGCATCCTGCTGGGGGCTTACTGGGCGGATCATGCTTGGGGACGCTGGTGGGGTTGGGACCCTAAGGAAACATGGGCTTTGATCACCTGGATCATCTACCTCATCGTCATCCACCTGCGCTTTGGCGTCCGCAAGCCACACCTTGTCACCGCATGGCTAAGCGTGATTGGCTTTTTCGTCATGCTCTGGACCCACTGGGGCGTGAACCTGCTACTTGCTGGACTGCACAGTTATGCCTAACCCCCGGAAGCCAATCATTCATCACACAAGGCTGGATCGCGACTTCTATCATCAGGATGTCCTCAAACTGGCCAAGGCATTACTCGGCAAAGTGTTCGTTCGCATGGATGGCAACAAGCGCCTCTCCGGCATGATCGTCGAAACCGAAGCTTACCTGGGCATCCCCGATAAAGCAGCCCACACCGTCGGCGGACGCCGCACACCACGCAATGAATCCATGTGGCAAGACGGGGGCACACTCTATGTCTATTTCACCTACGGCATGCATCACTGCATGAACATCGTCGCCCAGCAAGCAGACGAACCCGTCGCGGTTTTGATTCGTGCGTTGGAGCCGATGGATGGCAAAGACGCCATGTACACCCGTCGAAAAGTCGCAAAGAAAGATCGAGACCTATGCTCAGGTCCTGCCAAGCTATGTCAGGCGTTCAACATCTCACGCGAACATGATGGCGTTGATTTGGTCAGCAATTCAAAAATCTGGATCGAAGATCACAGCATCAAAATCCCCAATAAAACCATCGACATCGGCCCACGTATCGGCATCCAATACGCTGAGGAATGGGCGGACAAACCCTATCGGTTCTGGGTCAAAGATCATCCGTGTGTATCAAAATAAAATCACAGCAAACCGCTTGCGGTTTAGCGCGACTTAAAATCTAATTTTCATCTATTTAACCAAACTACGATGCATAAAACCACAAGCGGTATCGCGTCACTTGATCTGACTCATCTTAATCGGACAGCGATTGCGTGCTGACTCCACTGCAGCCTGCAACACGCGCTGTGTCTGATACGCATCGGTAAAGTCCGGCAGAGGTACGATCGCATCCTTACCCCCCAGGACATTAATCATGTCCGCAGCCATGTTGATAAAGCCGTGTTCGTAACCGACAACATGAGCGGTCGGCCACCATGCTGCTGCATAGGGATGTCCGTCTGCACCGCTGGTGACGTTGATGGTGGACCACCCCTGCAAAGCACCATCGATTGTGGCATCGTACCATTGCAATTCATTCATACGTTCAAAGTCGAAACGGATCGCGCCCTTTTCGCCATGAATCTCAATGCGATTGCGGTTTTTATCACCGGTGGACAGTCGTGTTGCTTCGAAGCTGCCCAGGGCACCACCCTTGAAACGTGCCAGAAACATGACTGCGTCATCGACGGTGCTTTTACCGAATTTGGTTTTGGAGGTCTTGGCATTTCGACCGGAGATTTCCCCGCCGGAGGACTCGGGGATGGGACGTTGCTTGATGAAGGTGTGTTCCATGGCACCTGCAATTTCGGAGATTTCATCGCCGGTGATAAACCTTGCCATGTCGATGATGTGTGCCCCAAGATCACCGTGAGAGCCCGAGCCTGCGATGTCCCCGCGGAACCGCCAGACCAGTGGTGCATCGGGGCCTGCCCAATCCTGAAGGTAAGCAGCGCGAACGTGATAGATTTTGCCGAGCTTGCCCTGCGCGACGAGTTGCTGAGCAAAGGCGACAGCTGGGCAGCGGCGGTAGGTGAACCAGACGAACGTCTTGGCCTTCTTATATTTTTTGGCAGCCTTGTACATCTCGCGTGCATCATCGAGATTACCTGCAAGGGGTTTTTCACAGGCAAGATGCTTGCCATTGGATAAGGCTTCGAGCGCCATCTCTTTGTGAACATGATTGGGCGTGCCGATGTCGATCAGATCAATTTCAGGATTGGAGCAGACTTCTTTCCAGTTTGTCGAACTGTTCTGCCAGCCCCAGCGTTTAGCAAACTTGGCAACTTTGCCCGCATCTCGTGCAGCGATGGTGTGCATCACCGGTTCCAACGGCAAGTCAAAAAACCTGGCGACTTTCAAATAGGCATTGGAATGGGTCCGCCCCATGAAACTTGAACCAATGAGTGCGATATTCAAAAACCGTGTGGGCATGCTCAACTCCTAAAGGACCTGTCGGATTGTTACTTTTTATAACAAATAAGTCAGCAGTTGCAATGCGCTTGATACGATGCGTGATGTCTATAAAAAAAGTAACCCGACAGTGTTTGCCGGGTTACTTGTGTAATTCACTAAGTAAGTCAGTCATTAAGAGGTGACTTATTTGGCTTTGTAGGTGCTGCCGCGTTGGCCCTTGATGTTCTTGCGGGCAACTTTGCCTTCCTTGACGAGCTTGCCAAGGGCATTATCAGCTTTACCTGCACGGCCTTCGGTGGTCCAGTGTTCGTTGACCTGTGCGGTTGTGCAGCCGGGATTGGCAGCAACGAAAGTCAGCACGGATTCATCACCAGAAACCGAGAAGCTCTTACGTGTGCGCTTGCCGGTCTTCTTTTTGGTGGTCTTCTTAACGGCTTTGGCTTTTTTGCCGGAGCCTGCGGGACGTCCGCGACGCTTCTTAGCCGGAGCAGCCGCAGCCGTTTCGGATTCAATGCCGAGCTGCGCGAAAGTCAGATCAATGGCTTCGATCTCTTTGACGTGGGCAGCACGTTCATCCTGAAGCTTTTTGACGAGTTTGAGCAATTCTGCTGCTACTGGAGTTTTTGCCATGTTCGATTCTCCTGAATGTGTTGGCCGTGTCGTATTCACTGTATACGATCACTTCAATACTATGTGACGCATTTAAAAGATTGACAGTGCAATCAGACTCCCCGCATCAGGTGATTAATATATCATATCATCACTGTGTGACCAAATAGTATCCTGCCAATTAACATCTATTTACAAAAATTTCCGTTTGCCAACATAGTAAATTGAACGCGAATACAAGCTGACACAGGTATACTTTGTCGCGGGTATCATGCTGTTTTAACGCCTATCTAAACAAACGCACATGGTCTTTACATATGTCGAAAGTGACTATTTAAAGGCAAATGCACGTCATCTATACATAGAAACAAGCGTAAAATAAATCATACGCATACTACAATTGATTGCATATTGAGCGATATGACATGTCTGCTAACAAGACCTATAACGAAATTCACGAGTCATCCCGGGCAGAATTAACGCAATGTCGAAGGGGTTTGATCTGCCAGGTTCGTAGCAACATTGATCGCCTGGATATCTTTATCGCATAGATCAATCGCTGCCTGGATTTTGTCATCCATGGCAGACTTGTTCGTGGGCAACAGTGATTGCAAACGCTCACGGGTCTCTTGCAACTCTACCTTGAATTTAGGCATCAGCGAATCAAGCGTCAGGAAATGAGCAAAACCCACTGCCTGATCAAAATCGGCGGGCGCGGGTTGTATGTCAAGGTCTTCAACAAGTGCGCGTACCAACAGGTGAATACGCATCTGGCGGTGATCCTGGAGATTATCCAGAGCATGCCAGGCCTTCCAGGTTCGGGCACTCAGATGTGGCTTGGCTTCGTCAATGTGACGAATCAATGAGCCGTGTTGAAGAGATAGAATCGCGTTGATCTTGGGAGCAAGATCCTTGGTAGCTGAAAAAGTCATGTTACACGTCCTTGGGTTGCCCATCATCAAACTACTGATGGCCCCGGTGGTTTCGTGCGGGAAGGTTGAGGGTTGATCAGCGAGCGTCGGCTTTGGCCATCGGCTGGTTGACGTTTGAGGTGTGTTCGCGGGTTGTTTCCTGTGAGCGATGAGCCGAGGCAATGATCATCTGCCCATTGTCCTTGGCAATGTCCGTACCGACTGCAGGCAGAAGACCGGTCCAGAACAGCATGACACAACAGACACCGAGGATCGCCCAGATGGCTGGACGCAACGGTGAAATCACAGGCAGCTTCTTGCTTTGCTGCTCATCGACAAAGATCATGAAATATGCCGGACGCAGGTAATACCACAGGCTGAAAACCGTGTTAAGCAGCAGAATACCCACGAGAACCGTCCCCAGCGTTCCGGCTTTGATCATGCCAGCACCAAGCAGGAACTTACCCATGAAGCCGCCGAGGCCGGGCATGCCAAAGAGACTGAGCATAAAGACGATCAGCAGTGATGCCAAGGCAGGTGACTTCTTGAAAAGCCCAGCATAGTCTGCAATATCAAGCGTACCGAGTTGACGTTCCAGAACGGCTGCAACGGTGAACGCGCCCAGGTTCATGAACATATAAACCAGCACATAAAACAGCAGTGCACTGAGAATCAACTTGGGATCAACCAATAGCAGCACAGCACAGCCCATGATCATGTAACCGGCATGGGAGATGGAGCTGTAAGCCAACAGGCGTTTGAGGTTAGATTGATGCAGTGCAACAAGGTTGCCCCACGTTGCAGTGACAGCACCCAAAGCACCAACGCCCAAAGCGATCCCGGTAAGGACTTCTTCGTTGTAGACAATTGTGCCAAAGTTCTGAATCACGCGGGCGAGCATGCAGATGGCAGCACCTTTGGAGGCGACGGACAGGAAGGTGGTGACTTCCGTCGGCGCACCTTCAAAGACATCGGGACACCAGAAGTGCATGGGGACAGCTGAGAGCTTAAACGCAAAACCGCCGAGCATGCCCACGAGTCCGACGACCATCAGCGGCGTCATGCCTTGTGAGTTGATCGTGCCTGCGATATGGGAAAGCTGCAGTGAACCACTGACGCCGTAGAGCATGGACATACCATAAAGCATCAACGCACTGGAGACCGAGCCGAAAAGGACATACTTGAGTGAACCTTCGGTTGCCATCTTGTTTTTCTTGCGGAATCCGGCCAATGCGTAACTGGGGATGGATGCCGACTCGGTGGCAATAAAGATCATGATCAGGTTGTTGGCTGACGCCATGAGGGACATACCAAACGTTGCACCAAGCAACAGGCAAAGGAAATCCGGTGCATCCAGGGCATGCGTCTTCTCACGGCCGAAGATGGTCCACTGCACAACAACCAACATCGCAAAGACCATCAGCAGGGTCTTGAACAGGCTGCTGAACGGGTCGATCGCCAGGCTGTTGGAAAAGACCAAGCCTTGTCGCATTGAATCGAAGCTGTCCAGATGCACGCCCTGAGCAGCGAGCAATGACATCATCAAACCGAAAATGGTCACGAAGACCGGCAGGATCACATTGCCCTTGCGAATGAACGGGGCAATGAGCACCAGGCACATGGTCACGACAAGCCATAACTCGGGCATGACCAATTTCAGGTCGGCCATCAGTTGGGGGAGCCATTGTGGATCACTTAGGAGCACAGTAGTTTCCTATTCTCTATCAGGAACCCGCAAGACCGATGACGGCCATGAGGTTTTCGAAAGTCGCATGAGTGTAGTTAAAGACCAACAACGGCGCGATGCCGAAGATCAACGCGGCGATGCCCAGGGTGACCATGATGGCATACTCGCGTGCGCTGGGTTTTTCGAAGTGTTCGTATTCTTCACGAGCCTTGCCCATGTAGATTCGCTGGAACATCCAGAGAATGTAGCCTGCGGTGAGGACCACACCAAAGGCGGCAAAGCTGCCAAGGATGTAGACAAACGTCGGGTCAACGCCAGCACGATCTGCAGCATGGAAGGTGCCCAGAAGCACCATCACTTCACCGATGAAACCGCACAGACCGGGAAGCCCCATGCCTGCAAAGAATCCAAGCATCGACCAGCCGCCGTACTGAGGCCACTTAAGCCACAGGCCGCCGAAGTTGTTGATCTGGCGGTGATGGGCACGCTCGTACACCACACCGACGAGGAAGAACATCATTGCCGAGGTAATGCCGTGACCGATCATCTGGTAGTAGGCACCGTCAAAACCCGTACGGGTGAGTACCGCGATACCCAGGGTGACATAGCCCATATGACTCACGGATGAGTAAGCCACCAACTTCTTCCAGTCGGTCTGAGCCATCGCACAGAGTGCGCCATAGATAATGCCGAACACACCGATCGTCGCGACACATTCCCAGAACAGAGAAGCGGCATCGGGGAAGATCGGGTACGTGATACGCATCAGAGCATAGCCACCCATCTTCAGCAGCACGCCAGCCAAGATCATACTGATCGGGGTCGGTGCTTCGACGTGAGCATCGGGAAGCCATGTATGGAACGGGGCAACGGGAATCTTGATCGCAAAGGCGATGAAGGTCAGCCAGAACGCCCAGCGTGCGAAGTACCAATATTCACCTGACGGGGCGAAGAGTGCCTGCACCGCTTCGGACTGAAGCGCCATCATGTCCCACGTGTTGCCGTTGATAAAGTCGGCTGACGAGGTCACGTTGTAAATACCAAGCATGGTGATCAGCAGACACACCGAACCAGCCAGCGTGTACAGAAAGAACTTGATCGCTGCATATTCCTTACGCGGACCACCCCAGATGCCAATGAGGAAATACATCGGCAGCAGTGAGATTTCAAAGAACACGTAAAACAGAACCATGTCCAACGAACAGAAAACGCCATACATACCGCTCATCAAAAACAGGTACAACGCCATGAAAACG
>JBICHS010000643.1:0-3577 GCA_043101135.1 Phycisphaeraceae bacterium JB051 | reverse complement strand
GGCGCATTTGTCTGCGGCGAAGAAACGGCATTACTGGCATCCATCGAAGGGGAACGCGGCATCCCACGTAAGCGTCCGCCCTTCCCTGTAACAAGCGGATTGGGCGGCTTCCCAACGTTGATCAACAATGTCGAAACCTTCGCATGCGTCCCTGTCATCGTTGATGACAATGGACACACCTTCAAGGCCATCGGCACCACGACATCACATGGCACCAAAGCTTTCGCGCTAGCAGGAAAGGTTAAACAAGGTGGCTTGATTGAAGTCCCAATCGGCATCACTATCGCTGACATCGTGGAGACTTTTGGCGGGGGCGCTGAAGACGGGCATCAGATTAAGGCGGTCATGATCGGCGGGCCTTCCGGGGGCTGTATCCCAAGCCATCGTTTTGATCTGCCTGTCGATTATGAAACGTTGCAGCAAAGCGGTGCCATGATGGGTTCCGGCGGGTTGATCGTTCTGGACGAACGTGATTGCATGGTGGATTTATCACTGTATTACCTGCGTTTTGTCAAGGACGAATCCTGCGGCAAATGTGTGCCATGCCGTGAAGGCATCATTCGTTTATGTGAGTTAATGGAGCAACTGATTGGCGATCAGGAAAAAGCACCTGATCTACTT
Source organism: Phycisphaeraceae bacterium JB051 (assembly GCA_043101135.1). GTDB lineage: Bacteria > Planctomycetota > Phycisphaerae > Phycisphaerales > Phycisphaeraceae > UBA7800. The sequence continues at coordinate 2,956 of JBICHS010000643.1, read as the reverse complement.
GAGCAAATCACCTCACTGGCCAAACATATCCAACAAGGTTCTCTCTGCGCCCTGGGGCGAACAGCCCCCAATATGGTGCTCAGTGCCATGCATGAATTCAAAGATGAATTCATCGCGCATCTTCATGGCTGCTGCCCTTCTGGCAAATGCACTGAACTGACAACCTTCCAGGTAACAGACGATTGTATCGGCTGCACCAAGTGTGCCCAGGTATGTGCGGTGGACGCAATCGAAGTCACGCCACTTGAACACGCTGATATCCTCCAAGACGCATGCGGCAAATGTGGTGTCTGCCGGACAATATGCCCAGAGGGTGCAATTACATGTATTGCGACGATCCCGGCGATTCATGATTGTATCAATGAAACAAATCAGACATCAGCTTCAACATTGTCGGTCTCAAGACGTACGGTCAACAGTCAATCGATTGAAGTCAATGGCCAGCAATATCCATATGTCGCAGGCAAAACGTTACTCGATTATGCCGAAGAGAATGCATCGACGATACCGACACTATGTCATCTAAAGGACTCAAACCAAACGGCTCATTGCATGGTTTGCGCAGCATGGGATCAAACGCTGGCACGTTTTGTACCCAGTTGCGAACAACTCGTCGAACAAGGACATGTCTATCAAACCGATAGCCCGAATGTCCATGCATTTCGGCAGCAAGCTTTGGGACTGATGCTGAATCGTCACGACTTTCAATGTAGAGAATGCAATATTAACGGCCAATGCAGCTTTCTGAGCTTATTGGGTAAACACCGGGTCAAAAAGAAAAAATCAAATCAAAGCTATCCCGACAAAGTTGAAGCAAAGTACATTACGTTTGATGCTGGGAAATGCATCCTCTGCCACCGTTGCCTTGCCGTCTCAAACCAGGAAATCACCGTTCAGCATCGTGGTGGTCAATCGTGTATTTCCCCTGTCCCTGGGTCATGGAATCATATCTCAAAGGCGACAGCCCAGTTCATTGCAAACGTCTGCCCCACAGGCGCACTCAGTCAAAGGAACGACTAAATGATCAGATACATGCTAATCATTTTGACCGCCTTTCTTGGGATTGTCTGCCTGAGTCTATTTGTATCAACACGTACAAATAGACTCAGCAATGAACCGCATACAATGACTTTGCCCTTCGGGGCTATACAATTGCTCACATCGGAGTTAGGTGAACTTACAGCATGCCCATCAGGTATCATCGCAGGTAATAGCAACGGCGAGATACAGGTATTCACATCGCTCAAAGCCAATACAACGGGCAAAATTTACAAACTATCCAACAACCCAATCTCAGCTCCTGTACTCGAACATCATAATGTCTATTACGTCGGAGATGAACAGGGAATTTTCTACGCATTTGACCCCCAATCAGGAATCAAATGGACGTATCAAACCGGCAACAAAATCATGGGCGGTGCAATTTACGCCAACGGGAAAATACTAGTCGGTTCATACGACCAGAAACTCTATGCATTTGACCCGGACAATGGCACGTTGAACTACACCGTCGAATGCGACAGCTATATCAATGGCAGACCTGTTCTTTCTGAGTCCAAAGACATGATCTTCCTGGGTAGTTGTGACGGCATGATTCGTCGCATCAACACAAAAACCGGTGAAATTACCGGACAAATCGCATTATCATCCCCTATCCCTTCAAGCCCAACGCTGCAACAAGACATGCTCTATGCGATTACGCATAACGGAACACTTGCCGCGATCAACACGAACACTTTTGAAATCCAATACCAGAAAAACAATCTTGGCAACTACACTTCATCACCCTATACAACCGAGAAGTTCATTTTCCTGACAGATACAAACGGCCATATCAATGTCTATTCACGAGTAGATGGCAGCTTCATATCCATCATTGAAGACCAGCAGAAAATGACACCACTCATGGCATCCAACAACAGTCATTACTATGCCGTCTCTATAGAGGGAAAGCTCTTTGCATATAGTAAACAAAACGACGAGTGGGAACGTGAATTCATCCATGATTTTCAAACTGACTGCCAACATAGCTGTAGCGTGTTTGAGGAGACATGCCTGATCTCGGATACAAGTGGCGGCCTTTATTTTTATGAGGTTTCAAAATGAAACTCCAAGTAAAACACATCGCAAAAACTTTCACGCAGGCGAACGAGACAATCACGCTATTCTCTGATCTGAACATGACGCTAAACCAGGGAGAAGCATGTGTTCTTATGGGGGCTTCAGGCAGTGGCAAGACAACACTGCTGCGCATGATCAACGGTTTGCAGAAGCCGGATTCGGGCAAGATTCTATGTGACGACTTTTCAATATATGAGCATGAAGAAAAAGACATTCGGAATTTCCGTAGCTCTGAAATTGGGTTTGCAGATCAATACGCAGTGATGCTGCCACAACTCACAGCATTGGAGAATGTGTTACTACCTACCATTGGACACAAGGGCAACTGGACTGAGCAGGCCAATGCATTGTTGTCTGAGCTGGGCCTGTCCAGCCGGATAGACTTTTTCCCCCACCAACTATCGGGTGGCGAGAAACAACGTGTCGCATGGGCACGCGCGTTAATACGCAGTCCGAAACTATTGCTGCTTGATGAACCAACATCAGCCTTGGATTCCCAAAGAAGCCATGCGTTACTCTCAATGCTACAGACGATCAACCGAGACAAGAACATCTCCATCATCATTGCAACCCATCAGGTAAGTACATTGGACTATTTCCCTCGTGTCATGAAGCTGGAAACCGAGGAAGTCGCATGAGCTTTCTGCGTTTACTGATCCGTGACTTTGCATGGCATGCAAAATCATTTTTACGATTAAGCCTGGCTGCCTGTCTGGTGTGTATGGTCCTCACCAGCGCATTATTGATTGGCGATAGCGTGCGGGGGACATTGCGTGATCAGATTGCTCACGGGACATCATCTGTCAAAACACGTTTGGTATTCTCCACACCAATT
>JBICHS010000642.1:0-6273 GCA_043101135.1 Phycisphaeraceae bacterium JB051 | reverse complement strand
CACGGGTGTAGACCACCCATTTAAGCTTGAATTTCATCATGAGCCTGACGATGGCATCCCGCTCTGAACCTGGTTCAATTTCACCCAACCCCATGAGCTTGAAAACCAGTGGCAATTCGTCTTCGTTGAGTTTGACGGCATTGGCCAAACCCAAGGAGCGTTCGATGATCTTGGCATCGTAAAAATTGAGCCGGATATTTACATCAAAAAGCTTGATGGCAGACTCACGACAATTTTCCAGGAACCGATAAATCGTGCTCCGCGTTTGGGCTTCACGCTGCGCCAAGGACCCGAAACAAACCGCATCACACTGGCTGGCAAGCGAATCCAGATCAGGGTCATACTGCAGCCAATCCCAGGCAGAGTTGGCAACGATGTCATACGTCGGTTGGCCGTCAAAATCCGTTTCGACATAGACTTTGCCGGTCGTATGGTCGGGATCGGACTGGATATAGTGATTATCCATTTGCAGTTCTGATAATTTTTCACAGACCTGATTACCCAATGGGTCCTGCCCGACACGGCTGATAACGATCCCACGTCCGGGTCCGCCGGAAAGTTCACTGGCGAGTCGATGGGCATGAACAGCCACGTTTAACGGAGCCCCACCAAGCACTTGCGCCCCATCAAAGACATCGAACAAGGCTTCCCCGATCCCGCAGACAGTTAAAGAGTAATTGCTCATATGAATCAGAATAGCATGATTTAGCCGAAATAAAATAAGTCCAAGCATTGGTATGTCCATAGAGCGGTTCATACCGTAAAATTGCCAGAGTGTTGTATGTTTGACCTTACCCGCTTATCTCAATGGGGTCTTGCGTTTATCCTCTTGGTTTTAACGCTGGGTGTCGTTCCCACCCAATCGCAGGCCCAATCCACACCGGTATACATCGATGACTCGCCGGCAGCTGTCGATCAACTTTCCGAAGCAGCCCGCCTGCGATCTCAGAACCGACTCACCGAAGCGGTGACCAAGTATCAGCACGTTCTTGAAACTTATCGTCACAAGCTCATGCAGACCGACAAGCCGTACTTCACCGACACACGTCGGCTAGTCGTCAATCGTCTACTCTCCGATGAGCCAATGCTTGCAACGTACCGTAAGCAATACGAGGCTGCTGCAAAACGGATGCTCATGCAGGCTGCGACGTCACCGGATCGTCTCAGAGCACTGCTCAACGTGGTGGATCGCTACTTCCTGTGCACCTCGGGGATGCAAGCTGGGCTTGATGCTGCAGGCATCCTGCTTTCACGCGCGGACATCCCTGCTGCTGCTGCGCTGTTGGAACAATTCGATGAACACCCCGATCGGCAGGACATGGCCAAGCGCTATGATGCCCTGCATTGGTCGGCCAAGGTGTTGCTTGACCCGATGGGTCTTGCGGACGAGCAACCACGCGACGGTGAACTTTCACCTGCGTATGTCATCCCGCCCAATGTCGCGCCGTTCTCAGGGCTCAAGTATTCAGGTTGGTCTTTGCCGACCTTGCCTGATGATGTCACGCAGTTGTGGTCGATTCAGATCGACAATCCTTACACGCAGGCAAGAAGTCAATCGTCACGTCGCCGGATCATCAATCGTCAACGTCAACAGAACCTGCCCAACGCCGCGCAGGGCAATCTCATCCCGATGATTCAGGGGGACCGCCTGTTCGTGAACTCGCAGCAGGGTATCAGTGTCTACGACCGCCTCTCAGGCCGCCCACTTTGGCAATACCAGATGGATACCGACGGCCCGACGAATACCAACATGCTCAACAGCGGCACGCTGGATCATCAACGCAGTGTCTGTGTCACGGAAAACCGCGTGCTGGGCATCGTCGGATTCATGAGCCAATGGCGGGCAAGCTGGCAACTCAAAAAGCACCAGACGCATCTAGTTTGCCTGGACATGCAGAATGGGAACCTGCTGTGGGAAACGCAGCCTGTGAAGTTGGACGAAGGATTGGACGAGGTCTTTTTCCATGGCACACCCCTGGCCGATGACCGCCGTGTCTATGTGCTGATGCGTCGCAGTCAGAACTCGGGTTTCCACACGGTTTACCTTGCAGCCCTGGACATCACCGACGGGCGTCTGCTTTGGAAGCGTCACCTTGCCAGCGCGGCAATGGGCAATCACAATCGCACGTATGCCTTGGGTGAAATGACGCTGTACCAAGGTCAGGTTTACGTCACCGACAACCTGGGAACCGTCAGCGCGATCGACGGTCTTACCGGCGACATGCTCTGGCTGGTCATGCTTGACCGCTCGTTTGACTCACAGGATGCTGAAGAAAAACCACTGGTCGCCCAACACCGCCGTCGAACCACTGCAGCAAGCCGCCCTGCCCCGATCGTCACCTCAAGCAAAGTGCTCGTATCACCGGCATGGGTCAATGAACCGGCACAAGTCATCGACCGGCACACCGGTATCCCACTGCGCAAGCTTGATGACGCGGGTTTTGACACCGGTTGCCAATTGGCGTTGACCGATGCGGGGTTACTGAGCATTGACAGCACAGTCCGACTGTTTGACGTCAAAGACTTTGCTAAAAAATGGGAATGCAAACTCCGCGGGATTGCTGGCAATGAAAAGCCGCAGTTCCTGATCCATGACAAGACCGTCATGGTGCAGACCAAAGACAAACTCATCACCATTAATCTGGCTGACGGCAAGATCATTGCTGAATACCCATTTAATCAGGACGGTGTGATCATCACCGCCCAGCAGCAGTGGATCATCAGCCGGGATGACGAGCTGGTGAGTCTGATGCGTTGGGATGATGCGTATGACCAACTGGTTTCACGCATTGAACGCTATCCCGATCAGGCCTGGCCGGGCTTGGCATTGAGTCACCTTGCCGTGGGGCGAAGCCAATGGGATACGGCCATCCGCGGGATCGACTGGGCGATTGAGTCGATCAATCTCACCCCGGGCATCACCGCCAACTCTGCTCAACAGCAACAGGTCCAGCAGGTCTTTGAACACATCCGTGACCAAATTGAATTACCCGCTGAAGGGGTCAAAGATCCACAGTTGGCAGCCCAGGCCATGGCCATGTTGCCTGATCACCTGACTGTGCTCAATTTGTTTGAGCGTTTAGCCATGATGAGCATGACGCCGATCAATGAAGTGACGCAGCAATTTGCCCGTGGCCGGTACTATCAGTTCCGGGGCCAAGGCGGACTGGCGATTGAGAATTATCAAAGCGTCCTGGCGGACCCGACCTTGGCTTCACAGTTATATCAATTCGACGAAGGTGCCCGACAAGCTCGACTTGAAGCGCGATTGCGTTTGATTGAAATTGTCGGCACTGATCCGCAGACAATGGCTAAATTCCAAACGGTGGCTGCAGAGCATTACCGCCAGCTTGAGCAGATGCCCACGACGTCGGCTGAAAGTTTTCTGGCCATGGCTGAGAGTTACCCATTGACTCAGGCCGCCGCCAAAGCTCGGATTGCTGCAGCCAGACAGTTCTGGCGAATGGGTGATCTTGCCAAGGCCGTCCCACTGTTGCAAAAGGCGTATCACCAATCCAATGATCCGCAGACCAAACAACAGATTGTCGGGCAACTGGCTGAAGGCTTGCAGAAGCTCGGGACACCCGCACAGGCGCATCGCGTCCTCAAGGACTTTGCGTTACTCTTCCCGCAGACGCCGGTTGAGCGTGATAGGAAGATGGTCTCCGTTGAAGCGTGGATCAGCGAGTTGTCTCATTCGCATCCATTGCAATCGCGTTACCCGACGTTCAACCTGACGCTGGGCCAGGCAGCAGGACTCAATGGACGTTTGCTTTTGCCGACACAGCATGCACCAGATGTGCACAGCCAATCGCTGGTGTTGCTGCAAAATGATGCGTTGTGTGTTTACCGACTGGATCAACTCAAGATCATCTGGTCAATTCAGGCTGATGATCCACAGGTTCAGTTGCTCGCTCAATCGCCGGATCAGTTACTGCTTTGGCAACCCACGCTCAGCCAACTGCAAGGCATTGACATTCGCTCCGGTCAGCAACTCTGGGAACCGATCGCGTTGTCCGACGAAGTGCAGTCTGTCGCGGATCAACCCAACCGTCTTGCCATGGAACCCAATGTGCAGCGGGAATGGATGCAGATGATGAACCCCAACGGGTTGATGGTCGTGCGCGGTCGTATTCGTGAAGCACGTCATGAAGTGGATACGAATCTGCGAATGACCGTTGCAAAGAATATCCTTGTCGCAGCAGACGGGATGGGTCGCGTGCTTGCCATCGACCGCGCGACCGGCATTGTGCTCTGGAAACGCCTCTATGCGTTGGACATCCTTGAACACCTTGCCATCACCGACTCCGTACTTGGGATCGGCGGGCGTGTTGGTTTACCCAATGACACGCAAAGTCACCGTAAAATTGTGGTCGACCTGAACACCGGCGAACCGCTGATGCATCCCCTGGAAGACAAGGAGGAATCCTTACTGTGGCTGGGTATCATCAATCCTGATTTGCTTATCAGTATCACCCGGGACTTGGTCACCGCACACCGTATCGGGACCGGCGAAGTCGTCTGGCGATTACCCAACCCAGGCACGCCGATTCTCAATGGCGATCATGGCACGCAGATGCTCAACCACCAACGCGCCCAACAACAAGACATGCCGCTGGGCAACATCAAACGCAATGCCGCCAACGCATTGGGACAGGCTCACGTCATGCTCTTCCGCGATGAGCATGGCATGTTCACCAGCATCGACCTGAACACCGGGCAGATCACCGGCACATGGCTCACGGGTAACAGTGACTCCTCACCGGCCCCCCAACTCAAGCAAGCTGATGACCGCTACTTCCTGCTGACCCCCACCCAACTCACCTGTACCGACCTGTCGGGCAACCTGCTTTGGCATGACGCGATCAACACCACCACGCAGTACCTGCTGGCCATGCAATTGTCCGAAAAGTACATGGTCCTGCTGACGCGTCGTGACATGGGGTGGGGTAACGGCGAGATGCCCAACGTCCCGGACGCCATGATCGACCAACCGATCCATGCCCCCATGCAAGGTGGTGTTCAGGAACGTCGAATCAATCGGATGCCCGAAGGCGGCTTTGATGACGCCCCGGGTCAGTACCGCTACCAGATCCTGTTACTGGATCGCGCTTCAGGACGCATTCTTCATGAACAGGCTCTCTCTGCCATGGTCGAACCGATTCACCCCTCGGATACCATCCTCACGGACAACCACCTGATCCTCACCAGCAACACACAGACAATCGTCATCCCAGCCGGCGAGTGAATTTCGGATTTCGGATTTCAACCGAATGGTAAACCGCTTGCGGTTTAGCGCGTCCAGCAAGATTCGAATAACAATTGGCGTCCGTTCTATCAATGGATCGCCAAACCGCAAGCGGTTTTTATCGGGAATCCCCTCGAATTGTCATCCAGCGACCGACCCCCTAAACTATGTGGCTTGCCCTAAACTCAGACCTCAACGCTGGAGAAAGCACCCATGTCAGAGAATCTGCCCAACCTTACCGCTGTCGATCCCTCCGTGGCTCAGCTCATTGAACAGGAAGCTGTCCGCCAGGAAACCACCCTGGAGATGATTGCCAGCGAAAACCATACCTCACAAGCGGTTATGGAAGCTGTCGGCAGCTGCTTAACCAACAAGTACTGCGAAGGTTACCCGCAGAAGCGTTACTACTCGGGCTGCGGTTTTTATGACAGTGTTGAACAGCTGGCCATCGATCGTGCCTGCGAGCTCTTTGGCTGCTCCTTTGCCAACGTCCAGCCGCACTCCGGCGCGTCAGCCAACCTCGCGGTTCAGTTCGCATTGCTCGAACCGGGTGACACATTCGCTGCCATCGAACTGTCCGAAGGTGGACACCTCACCCACGGCAGCCCCGTGAACATCTCCGGCAAGTGGCTTAACCCTGTAACCTACAAGCTGGTGACCGACGAATCCTCGCCCAACTACGGTGCAATCGACATGGAATCCGTCGAAGCCGTCGTCAAGGAACACAAGCCCAAGCTGATCATGTGCGGCTACTCGGCTCACCCCAAGACGATCGACTTTGCAGGCTTCCGCGCCATTGCTGACAAGTACGGCTGTCTGCTGTGGGCCGACATCGCTCACATCGCAGGCCTCTGTGCTGGTGATGCTCATCCCTCACCGTTCCCCCACTGTCACGTTGTCACGACCACGACCCACAAAACCCTTCGCGGCCCGCGCGGTGGTCTGATCATGACCAATGACGAAGAACTGGCTAAGAAAATCAACAAGGCTGTCTTCCCCGGCACGCAGGGTGGCCCGCTGATGCA
>JBICHS010000641.1:0-4392 GCA_043101135.1 Phycisphaeraceae bacterium JB051 | reverse complement strand
AAACTCCATGTCCTATTCGATTTCGTCATTCCCGCCTTCGCGGGAGTGACGGAAGGGGGAGATTAATTCTTTGCATCGCTCTAAAACAACTCACCGTCATCCGCGTTTTGATCTGCGGTGTTAGGCAACGAGATCTTGATGTGTTGGGCGCCGCGGAGCGTGAGTTGTCGACCTTTGCGTGTTCGTGCGAGAAAGCCCAGTTGCAACAGGTAAGGTTCGACCATGTCTTCAAGCGTGCCTGAGTCTTCGCCCAGTGTTGCTGCGATGGCTTCAAGTCCGACGGGGCCGCCCGAGTACACCTTGCCGATGATGGCCATGTATTTGCGGTCCAGCTCGTCGAGTCCCAGTTCGTCGATGCCTTCCAATGCCAAAGCTTCATCGACCACGTTGGGCGTGATGACGTTGTTGGTTTTGATCTGTGCATAGTCACGCACACGACGCAGCAGGCGGTTTGCAATACGTGGCGTGCCACGACTGCGTGAGCTGATCGAAAGCAGGGCGTCTTCACTGGGAGCCGACAAACCAAGCAGGTTGGCGGAGCGTCCAATGATGCTGCACAGGTCGTCGGTGGAATAGAACTCCAGGTTATGCGTGATGCCAAAGCGAGAACGCATCGGCCCGGAGAGTAAACCCGCACGTGTGGTCGCACCAATGAGCGTGAACGGCTTAAGCGGCAGCGTGATCACCTTGGCATGCATCCCCGAGTCGATGGGGACATCAATCTTGAAATCCTCCATCGCCGAGTAAAGGTACTCTTCAATCACCGGGCTGAGTCGATGAATTTCGTCAATGAAAAGGACATCACGCGCTTGAAGTTTGGTCAGCACGCCCACAAGGTCACCGGGCTTGGTCATTGCTGGGCCGGATGTGACAGTCAGATGCGTCCCCAGTTCGTTGGCAATGATGTGCGATAGCGTCGTCTTACCCAAGCCAGGCGGGCCATGCAGCAGCACATGTTCCATGGGTTCACCACGCTGACGCACCGCAGCAAGGGTGATCTCCAACTTCTGAGCAAGTCGCGGCTGACCGACATACTCCTTAAGCGAAGTGGGGCGCAGCGAGGAATTGAACTTCTCTTCCGCGTCGTTAAGTGCACTGCCGGTGATAATGCGTTGCGTGGCCATGGGGATATTGTAGAGATATTTCAGGTAAATGTTAGTCTGCGTTTTACCACGAAGACACGAAGAGCACGAAGGACACGAAGTTTCGTTGGACTGTTTCAGAACTTCGTGATCTTCGTGCTCTTTGTGGCCTTCGTGGTTTCATTCAGGCGTTCATTGCTTTTGTGTGTTGAAATCTTGCTTGTCGATTTTAGTTTTTACTCAACACCAGAACCTGGCCGCAGAATTCAGGGGCGGGGTTGATGGTGAGTTGGTTGCCGTTGACGGTCATCAGGTTGTCCTGGCCGAAGTCGGCTTTGACGGACCAGTTGCCGTCGGGCAGGGTGATGTTGCCGGTGGCATTGAGTTTGTCAGCAAAGCGATGGGTGACGATGAGCAGTTCATTGCCATCGACGGATTCACGGATGATGGTCTGGTAGCCGGTGGGGTGGCGATAGCTCAAACCCATGTCGCGATGGATGCGGCTTTTGCCATCCTTGATGATCGGGCGGGCGTCGCGATAGGCGATGTTGGATTGCTTGACGATCTGCAATTGCCAATCTTCAAGCTCATGAATATCGCCGGACAGACACATGCGTCCCAGAAACGTGGCAGCCAGCGAATAGTTCAGACGCTTGGCATCATCACATTGATGAAGCACCGCCCAAATCTGGCTTTGACGCGGGAGAATGCAGCGATGCAGGTTGGCAGCAACGATCGGAATCTCCACGGTTTCATGGGCATCGGAGAACGAACCTTGTGCACAAATCTGCATCATGGACGGTTCAAGACGATGACCACCCGATGAGCAGTTTTCGATGATCAGTTCAGGCAGTTCACGACGCATGCGACGGAAGAAATCCTGCACCGCAACCACGTGTTGACGCAGACCTTCACCCAGTGATTCAGCACCGTCGACGCCCAGGCCGATGGTGTCGTTGTAGTCGACTTTGAGATACCCCATGTTGGCATCTTTGAGTTGCTTGATGAGTTTGTTTGCAAGGTAATCCTGGGCTTTGGGGTTGCGGAGATCCCAGAAGTGACGCGTGCCGACGGTGAGAATCATGCCATCGCGGTGAAGCTGGGCATCATTCATTTCATAGGCATCCGAGCCGATGGTTGCCACTTCCCATTCAAACCAGACGCCCGGAAGAATGCCGCGGCTGCGCAGGTCTTTACTGATACCTTCAAGGCCTTGGGGAAAGCTTTTGGTGTTGACGTTCCAATCACCGTTTTCCTGTGCATCTTCGGGATTCTTGCGGTTGGTCCAACCGGCGTCGATGACCATGATCTTGGTATCGGTGTCCGCGAGTTTCTCAGCGTTGGCGAGCATGTTTTCATGCGTGGGTTTGCCCCAACTGGTGCACCATTCATTGAACACGATCGGCAAGTCCGCTTCGACTTGCGGTTGCTCATCCACCGCGCGAACCATGGACTGGGTCAACGCATGACCAAGCTCATCCACATCACCGACGACGGTGGCGACCGTTGCCAAGGGTGCGGTGAAGGATTCGCCTGCTGCGATGTGCTTAAACCAGTGACCAAATTCACGGTCAGCAATGCCGCCTGAAAGATTCACTTCATCACCGCGACGGTAGGCTTCGATCTGCCAACTTGAGGCGATGGCAAGTTGCGCTCCCCAGAGCACGTTGATCTGTTTGTCTTCGACTGCCACCCAAGGGAAGAACTGGCGGACGGGCATGGAGCCAATCGTGCCAAAGCGTTCGGAGATCGGAGCGTGGCCGGTCCATGTCGGCTCGATGTGCAGTTCTTCAAAGGCTTGGGAATCCAGACGGCCTTCGTTACTCCAGATCGAACGCAGACGATGAAGCATCAGGCGGCCCGGCGCATCGTCCACTGCAAACGGTGTCATGCCCGTGAGTGAAAAGCTGCTTAGCATGTCCAGCGTGACCTGTTTTTCAGAGCGATTGATAAACGTCGTCTGCACGTTGGCAAAGCGGTCACCTTCCTGCCAGGTCAACACATGTTCACACGCATAAGGCATCGGCGTGTCGGTGTTGGCAAGGATAGTGGTGATGGTCAATTTATCACCGTCCTGAGTCGCGGTTTGCGATTCGAGTCGCAGCTCCGCGACGGAAGGGTTGTTACGCATGGTCATGCCCTGGGCAAAACCGTTGGGGCCGGGCAAATGGCGAAGTTGCAACTGTACCAGGCTGTCGGGCTTCTGTGCAGGCATCTTGTTCCAGGCACCGGGGAGCATTTTGACTTCATGCGTGTCCAGAAATTCACGCTTGGCAACCATCTGATCACGCTTGGCAGCAGGGACCAGCATCAGGCTGACCATTTGTGAGCCGGGATCGATAAGGTAAATCGCAACGGTTTGGCCTAAGGCAAACTCGACGGTGGGTTGGTCAGCAGTCAATACGGTCAGGTCGGTGGTCACAGGTGAACTCCGGGGATGGTTTGGGGATGCCAAATAACGACAAAGGGCAAAGGTTAAAGGATTGTGTCGTCCGATGCCAGAGACTGCCTGTGAACCGAGTGAAAATGACATCAAATTGGCGGTTTGAGATATGTGCGGATCGCAACGCGCGTTTCCCAATTGCCCGGTTTGGCGGTATCCTGTGCCCCATGGATCCAGATACCAAAGCATTAGGCCACAAGCCCTCGGAATCACGTGCCCTGCCCCGTCGTTATGAAGACGAGGGGTTCTCCAAGGTGTTGCGTGAGTTTGTCATTGAAGCGGCACAGTTGCTCGTAGACCGACACTGTGAAGACGTGATCATTTTCGATGTTCAGGGCATCTGCCAGGTCACCGATTACATCATCATTGCCACCGGCACGTCCGACCGTCAGATCAAGTCCCTGGGCAGTGAACTCAAAGTCCTTGCCAAGGAACGCGATATCGCCCGCATGGGGGATGATGTCGACCAGGACACCTCCTGGCTGGTGGTCGATCTCGTGGACGTGGTGGTGCATTTGTTCGAAGCTGCCACCCGTGAGCATTACGACATCGAGATGATGTGGGACGATGCCCCGCAGGTCGAATACGCCCGTCCCGGTCGCTGAATCACTGATTTGATTGTCCTGATACTTGGACGAACAACATCCAGGGCATGGATGAATGCCTGTGATATGGTTTGTCACGAAGGTTCCATATGCAGGTTTGGATTCGAGTCATGTCGCAAAGCCTCATGTCCCGCGATTGGATGAGCATTTGATATTTGCCATGTCCAGTCACAAGTTGCATGTTGATTAAAACGAAGCCATTGCATTAAGCTGATCAATCACGCCGTTGTCCAGCATTGACTTGTCGGATGATTCATAGCCT
>JBICHS010000640.1:0-11504 GCA_043101135.1 Phycisphaeraceae bacterium JB051 | reverse complement strand
GGGAAGCATTGGGCGGGAGGCTCTTGACAATGATGAGCCTTGTACGCCGGTTCTTATTTGCAAATTGCGTGCCAATTGAAATTTTTATCATTATTTCATTCAATTGACTATTGGCTGTGCAATCCTGTGTTTCTGCTTTGTGTTTCGCTCATTCCTTAAGCGATGCTCAGAAACACATGATTGTTTCCGGGGGTTGGGTTGTCGTTCCTGTGGTTTTTGGGGCCCGACAACAGTGCCTGGGGAACTGCCATGCACCGTTGTCTTTTCTCTTGGGGCGGAGCATAACAGCAGAATGTCAGAGTGATGTCAAGTTGGGGTTGGGTTTGTGTGTTGCTTTTTCATGAACATATAACGTGGTGGTGCGGTTTTCATTTCGTCGTATTGCGGCCTTGTCTTCAATATTTTTTCATGATCAATCTCAAAGCATCGACTGATCGGTGCGTTTAATCAGAGGAAAGATCATAAACAGTGTGAAGACATGCAAACCAGATAACGGACTCTTTACGATAAGACGGATAAACCTTGACGTCTGTAACGTCTTGGCCGGTTGCACGCAGGCAACATGACTGATCAATCATGTGTGAAGGGGGGAGGCAAGTGCTTACTGATTGGACATGGCTGCTCCCATATTGCGCAGCAAGTTCGACCAGATTCCCAATTTTTTCTTCTCATTGGTCTGCGTATCGGGCTTCTGATAGTCCAGATTATTCAGAAGCAGGCAACCGCTTCCTAATGGATATTCAACAAGACCACCGGGGTTGGAGAGCATGGTTATTTTTTTTGCCAACGGCTCGGGGATGCTGCGAATAATTTGGATGTTGTCGATTCCCGTGAGATTTTTGCTCGACGGTTTGTCATACATCTCTAACAATTGGATGTCTATTGTTTGTGCAGCCTGCCCATTTAATGGGATGGTTTGCATGTCCGGTTTGTCTTCCAATTCGACATTGATCGCTGTTCGCTGATTCCCATCAAGAATCACGCGCATCCTTTTAATGACTTTGTAACTTTCATTGGTCCAGATATTCAGAGACACAAGTCGATTGGGATGGTCGAAAGCAAAACGAACACTTTCGTCGGGCGCGACATAACTGATGTACCGCCAGAAATCCGCATTGATCAGTCCGTTGACCATGTTCTGCTGATGGCCTTGCGGCTTGGCGAAGCTGGCGATGTTGTACCCGTCGACCACATGCGAGAACACGCGATCCGAAACATCATATTGATGTCGCCACCTTGCGATGAACTTGTCCGAATCCATCGGGAGGTCGCGATCCGAAATGCCCAACAGTAATGGGTTGGCTAGATGGTCCAATCGGACGCGTTCTTTCATGCCCGCACGAATCTGATGCGGGAAGCCCACGAGTTCATTAAAGCGATCAATACCTTGAGGTGTGAGATTGACCAACATCATCTTCCCGCCCGCGTTGGCCCACTGCGTGAGTTGCTGCTTGCGTGCGTTGAGCAGATTCAGATTCTGTGGCGTTGCTTTGACGATCATCACCTGATGCGAATCGAGCTGCCTGAGTAGATTGGCCACGTCACCCACTTCGTCATACTGCACGCCGGTCTGCTTGATGAGCTGAGTCAGTTGGCGATCACCACTACTCAGTAGGGCGGTGCGTTTGGCAACGTTCGTGGACGCAGCATTGGCAAGGTTAAGCAGTCGCGTGAGCAGGCGGTCGGCTAAGGGTTCGACACCGAGCTTGCTGCCGATGAGCATTTGGCTGAGCACGATGCTGCCGCGTTGTTTGTTGATCTGCACCATGGGACACAGGTTCAAATCATGCCCCGCTGAGATCATGGGCAACATCCCCGAGCTCGGCATCGCGTAGCTGTTGGTGAAGTTGTAGCTGCCATCGGCCCAGGTGAAGAACTGGTCATTGTGCATGCCTTTGAAAACTGCATGAGCCGGTGAAGCGATGAAGGCGATCTGCCCCGTCTGTCCCTTGGCACCTTCGAACTCTTCGCGTGAGACTTTACCCGCGTCCTGCTTGTCGTCCGCGAGTTGTAAGTCCAAACCAAGTTCCTTGCCGGTGATGGGATTGGCTTGTTCGAGGACGATGGTGTTGAAAATCTTGGAATGAGAAATCAGGTTATTGCGATCAGTCTTGTTGAGATTGTTCAGGGCATTGGGGCCGATGAGTATGGTTTGAAGACGAGCAGAAATAGACATAAGGTCTTGCATGGCATAGTGGGGGATGCGTTTTTGTTGTAGCCACTTGATCACTTTGCCTGATGGATCAAAGACACCGAGTTGGCCAAACACGGGATCTTTGTATTGTTCGGGGAACAACAGTTCCAACGAATGCTCATCGGTGAACACCGTCTGCCCCTTGACGTTGAGTTGCAGCCGTAACGTCAACGTCATGTCCGACATCGCTTGTGGAATCGGTAACGTCAGTTCGTCTTCCTGGCTGTGACCGGCTTTGATGTTGTACGTCTTGGTTCCCTGGCCGACGACGGTGTTGTTGGTGATCAGTTGCCAAACCATTTGGATGGGGTCATCAAATCGCGTGTCATTCAAGAGCTTGATGGTTCGCTTGAGGGTGCTGTTGGGATAGACGTTGGCATTGTGTTGCTTGATGAAGACCGCCCGTGGCGAGAAGGCAGGTTCACAGCCCGGAAGCTTCCGCGTCCATGGGCAGATGGCGGTGACGCCTTGCCAACGGGCGCCTTGCATGGCAATGTTCAGATACTTACCTGCCCCGATATCAGCATGTTGTCGCCCGCGGTAAACCATCGGCCCGCCGACCCAGGCCATCTTCGAAAGATTGCCCGAATAGTAGAACACTTCACCTAACACCAATGGATTTTTGCCTGACCACTTGAAGACTTCGGCACGTGTGTGTTCACCGTTGGGCTTGCCGGTCGGGTAGTCATACGCTGCCAACGGGAAGCTGCCGCCCTTGGGCCAACTGTAGTGTTGGCAGTTGATCTCACCGAGCCCACCCAGATCGCCACCACCATCCTGAAAACTCGCGCGGGTTGGGTCAAGCTGTTTGGCGATGCCATGAAGCTTGGCTGCACGCTGTTCCATGACGCGATAGTTGTTGCCATGACGCAAAAACGCGGTGACGAAAAACATCTCGTTACCCAGCGAATACATCATCACCGACGGGTGATTGCGATACGCCTTGACGACCTGGGCAACATGCTCTTCGAAGTTGTCCCAGACGATGGGGTTTTCCAGGTCATGCGTAATGAACATGCCATCAATGCAGGTCGAGAGGCGACCGGGGATGCCGTGTTGGTCAAAGTAGTCCAACGCGTTTTTGCGTGATCCAAAAATGCGATCATGATCCTGAGCCACACGATGGAAGCGATCACCTTGTGCGTGATATGTTTTAAGCCACTGGTCCACGTCGTGATGCTCCGGCACGCCGACCCAGTTGTAAAAATGCCAGGGGACACCGTTGAGCAGAAAATCCTTGCCAACGATCGACACTTCACGGAAGCCGAAGTTTTGCTCATGTGTATCGATGAGTTGACCGCCCATGAGCAACTTGCTTTGAAGTTGGTAAAGCTGTGCACCCTCCTCAGGCCACCAGCGTTTGGCGTTGGGCATCGCGGTGTCGGGCAGCTCGATGGTTTGTGTGCTCTTTGGTTTGAGGGTTGCTTGCAGTTGCAGGCCTGTTTTGATGGGAGCATTGGTTGTCAGGTCGATGATGCTCCCTAGCCACTGCACGGCGAGTTGTCGGTTGGTCGGGTTGTGCAAGGTGATCTGGGCATTGAGTGTTTGCGCAGGGTTCACCTTGGTGATCACAAAGGCATCTTCGACGTAGGCCATACCCGTAGCAGTGAGTGAGACCGGGCCGATGATACCGGTGGTCATGCCGTTGCCTTCGCCCTTGGTCGATGGGTACACCGGCGCGACATAGCTGCGGTTTTTCAGGAAGTTATCCGTGGGTGGCGTATTGCGTGCATGGTCCAGCGAACTGGTGCGCCCCTTGCGTGCCTTGATGTCGATGGCATACCACGGGCTTTTGACTGCGATGACAATCTCGTTGACTTTGCCACGTGCAATGTGATCCGTGACATCCATTGCCCAGGGCACGAGCACGGACTTATGCGTGCCCGCCAGCTTGCCGTTGACAAAGACACTGACGATCCAGTTGGTTGCTTCAAAATTCAATTGGAATGAGTCACCGATGTGATCGGGTACCATCACGCGCGTCTTGTACAACAGGCGATGACCAAACGACAGTTCATCACGCTCGGCCCAGGCGCCACGGCCTTTGCCCGGCACGTTGATGGCAAGCCATCTCAGCGCATCCATGTTCGGCAACTGCTTCACCGGCTCGTACGTTTCCGCATCCATGTCAGCATCGTCATAGCGTGCGATCTGCCAAAGCCCGGTCAGGTCAACACGGCTGCGTTGATTGAGCATGCTCTGAGCTTGCAGACGATAGACTTGCTCAACTGCCTGCTGGTCAATCGGTGATTGCGGGATGTGGTACATCCGCTGCGGCTCAAACCCATCGCGTCCCAATGCGATACAGTCCAACGCGACGAGTTGACGGCCATCAAGACCACCTTCAGAGAAACGCAGTGAAAGCGTGTGCTTGCCCGGTGTGAGCTGCATGTCATCGCCTTGCAGCCAGGCGATCTCATTCCATGTGGTTAACTCCATAACCTGTGTGGTTTGATCACGATTGGATGCTTCAATCCAGACGCCATCATCAAGCTTGTATTCAAACGGCGCGCGAACCCATTCAAAGCCAATACGAAACCACAGGGCATAGTCACCCGCACGTTTCACATCAAAGCTGTAGCTTAACTCCCATGGGCGTTTGGGAATTTGATTCTTGGCAAAAGTTTGCAGCAGCATCTTCCCATCGGAGAGTAGATGCGGGCGCGGCGATTCGGATATCTTGAAGTTGACCTTCGTCGCGTCGGGTTGTTCACCTTCAATCCAGATCAAGTCGTTGGTGACAAGATGCTGAGCCTGTGTGATGGATGAGATGCTAAGCAGTAACAGCCAGCAGACGAACGAAGATGCGATACGATTCATAGGTTGGACCCGATTGGCAATGGTGTGTGGTTTGCGAATTCTCATTTTTACCACAGATAAACACAGATGAACACAGATAAAGGCATTTTTAATATTGCCTGGCATATCTGTGTTCATCTGTGGTCAATGGTTCTAAATGGCTGTGTTGAAGGTTGGCTTAGGAGATATCGCCTGGCTGTTCTCGGCGTGGTGGTCGTGGGTCAATACCGTAACGTGTGCCTTCTGCCGTTTCGCGAATGGCCTGGGCAGGCATGTCCGGTTGGGGCGGGCCCCAGTAGCATTGGGTGTTGTGGCATTCTTCGATGATCTTGACCGCTTCATCAACACTGTCGGTGATGCGGAACAAGTCCAGATCTTCAGGGCTGATGCAGGCATGTTTTTCGAGCATGGTCTGTTTGATCCAGTCGACGAGTCCTGACCAGAAATCCTTGCCGATGAGGACAACAGGGAAGGGTGCGGTCTTGTGCGTTTGGATCAGCGTCATACTTTCGAAGAATTCGTCCATCGTGCCGAACCCACCGGGGAAGCAGATAAAGCCGATCGCATATTTCACAAACATGACTTTGCGGGCAAAGAAGTATCGGAAGTTGATTTCATGTGTCTGGTACGGATTGGGATGCTGTTCCATCGGCAGGCTGATGTTCAGGCCCACGGATGTGCCGCCAGCTTCGAATGCACCTTTGTTGGCCGCCTCCATAATGCCCGGGCCGCCCCCCGTGATCACCGCCAGTTTCTGGGTCACCAGCTTGCGTCCGCATTCGACGGCTTTGAGGTAATACGGGTCATCAATCTTGGTTCGCGCTGAGCCAAACACGGTCACCGCCGGCCCGATGTCATTGAGTGTTTCAAAGCCTTCGACAAACTCTGAGAGAATGCGAAACATACGCCATGCTTCATTACTCAGACTGGCTTCGTTGGATAAGTTGGATGAATTCATGCGTGCCTCCTGCGGTGTAAAACTGTCCGATTGTGGACGGGTTCAATTAGCATCGACCTAAGCGTGTTTGTCGCTTGATTGATAATACGATTGGCCACATCGGATTGTTCCCACAGGGCCGATAACTTGGCAGATTGGTGTCCTGCTTGCTCTTTGCCCAGCAACGGGCATAATCCATGACTATGGACCAAACCCCGCCTCTCACCGCACAGAGCCCTCAAGTTCGTGATGTTCTATTGCATCGCTTTGGGATCACCGACTATCGCCCACATCAGGCCAAGGTGATTGACGCAGTGCTGGCCGGGCAGGACGTGCTTTTTACCTTGCCGACCGGTGGGGGCAAATCGCTTGCGTACCAGTTGCCTGCGATGCTGCTCCCGGGTGTGACGGTGGTGATCTCGCCATTGATTGCGTTGATGAAGGATCAGGTCGACGCGCTGCGCAAAAAGGATTTGCCAGCGACGTTCGTCAATTCAACATTGTCAGCCAATCAACGTGCCCAACGGCTTCAACTTGCCATTGATGGCCAGATTAAACTGCTATTCATCACGCCTGAGCGTTTTCGCAGTCCAGCTTTTTTGCAGATCATTGATCAGCTCAACGTCACACGCCTGGCCATCGACGAGGCGCATTGCATCAGCATGTGGGGGCATGATTTTCGTCCCGACTATTCACAGCTTGATACCTACCGCAAAATGCTTGGCAATCCGCCGACCATCGCACTCACCGCCACCGCGACGCCCGATGTCGCAGCCGACATCATTGAGCAGTTGCAACTTAGCGATCCGATGATTGAACGTGCTGGTATTGAACGTGAAAATCTTTTCCTCGCAGCAACCAGTGTCTATGACAATGACGCCAAGCTTGATCGTCTGGCTCATTTGATTCGCAGTATTGACGGGCCGGGAATCGTTTATGGGGCGGTGATTCGTGATCTGCATCAGATCAAGGAAGGCCTGCGTCAGCGTGGGATCAACTGTCTGCTTTATCATGGTGAACTCTCCAGCCATGAACGCAAGCAGATGCAAGACCGCTTCATGCAGTCGAAAAACGAAGTGGTGCTGGCGACCAATGCGTTTGGCATGGGGATCGACAAAGCCAATGTCCGGTTTGTGATTCACGTGCAGATACCACGCAATCTCGAAGCATGGATTCAGGAAGTCGGTCGAGCCGGTCGTGATGGCAAGCCATCCTGGTGTGAACTGATCTACCAGGAACAGGACATTGCCATCCAGCAAAACTTCATCCAATGGGCCAACCCGTCACGCGAGTTTCTCATCGGTGTTTACCGCACGCTGGAGAATTGGGGCGAGCGTCTTGTCACCAAGGATTTGGATGACCTGCGAAAAGAACTGTTATACAAGGATAAAGCGGACAACCGCGTAACGATCTGCCTCAAGTGGCTTGAAGTGCTTGGTATCACCGAAGGCAGTTTTGAAATGGGTAACCTGCGCATCGTCAAACCACTGGACCCGGATCACCTGCCGGAGATTGTGGGGCATGAAGATAAGCTCAAAAACGATTTGCATGGCTTGTTGGGCTTGATGCAGTTTGCCTTGAACGTGGAAGCAAACTGTCGGCGTGCGGTGATTTCAGAGCATTTTAAAATTGAAGATGCAGCAACCTCATGTCAGGCCTGTGATGCGTGTGTCGATCGCGATGCGCATCTGGTAGAACATTTCACGCCACGCCCACAAGGTGAAGTCCAAACCGCCAGCACGCGTGCCGATCATTTCCACCGTGGCGATTGGGTGAAAGTTGATGGCAGGCATATCGGGCAAGTCGTTAAGGTCCACAAACGTGGGCGCGACATTGAACTGATCGTCGAAAGCGCAGGCGATTTGCGAACCCGCAAAGTCAATATTCGGCGGCAGAAGGTTGAGAAGATCGAGCAGTAATCATCGTGAGCAAAGCCGTGACGCTCCTGAGTCACGGATGGTTATTACAGTCAAATATAGACAATCAATATCTTCCGTCATTCCCGCCTTCGCGGGAATGACGAGAGAGTCTTGTTGAGGTATTGCGTTCGTAGAAGCCATAAAACAAGGATTTTTCTCTATCACAGTCCAACAAAAAACAGGAGCACACTTTCGCATGCTCCTGTTGATCAGGTTCAAATGTCAGTGATGTTTACTTGGGCTCGGCATCCGTACGGAAGGGAGTCGCAGGGATGTTCGCTGAGTTGGTGAGGTTGGGATTCACCGGGTTGTTGGCCCATGCGTAGCGCACTGCAACGGGTTTGGTAACTTTGTCCGACCAAACCGTCACGCTGTTTTTGCTGGTGATTTTGGCGTCTGCCCAATACCAGTTACGCATGTCATCGGTGATGATGAACTCAGCAGGCGCTTTACCATCTGTTGTTTTAAGCCCCTTGCCCACGACGTCGAAGGTGAGTGTTACCTTGTTGTCTTTGACTTTCATGGACTGGTAAACCGGGCCTGATGGGATGACGTTGGTTTGGCCGTAGACTTTGTTTTGAGCCCAGAAACCAAGGCGTTTACCGACATCCTGCTTGTTGCGGGGGTGGATGTCCTTGGCTTCACCGATGTCGATAATGACGGCTTGGCCGACATTGGGAACGGTGAGTGATGTGTTCAGCTGTGCATCACGCAGGTGCGCCCATGCCGGGTCCGAAGGCTTGTCGGTCGTTGCCATGAAGTTGGCAAGTTGAACGACGCCAAATGGGAAGTCGCCTTGTCCCCAGACATCACGCCAGTTTTCAATCATCACCGGCAAGAGTGTGCGATACTCCTTGGCGCGGCCGGCATTGGTTTCACCCTGATACCAGATGGCGCCACGGATGCCGTAAGGCACCAGCGGATTGATCATCGCGTTAAACAGGTTGGCAGGACGGTGCGAATCATTAGGACCTCGCGGTTTACGCGGACCACCACGACTGTTGCCCGGTGCATTGGGCATGCGGTTTTCAACATGCCATTTCCACGGGCCAGCCAGTGAAAGGGTGTTGTTGCCATCAAGTGTACTCAAGTTCATTTCCGAAGCTGAGCCGTTAAAACCACCACCGCCGTAATGGTCAAACACACGCACTGCGATCGTCAGCGTGTCGGACGTGTTGACCCATGCAGGCACGGTGTAACGGCGCGGGGTGGACCATGCGTCAGGATGCGTCATCTGGCCGACTTCAAAACCATTGACATAGGTCACATCAAAGTCGTCAATTGCACAGAAAGATAAATCCAGCGCTTTACCCTGCATTGCAGGGGGGAGTTTGATTGTTCTGCGATACCAGGCAACACCGTCAAAGGAGGTTTCGATATCTTCCCAGAGACCGGGCAGCTGCGTTTTTTTCCAGGCACTGTCATCAAAGCCGACTTTGGCGTAGCCTTTGCCAAAGCCCATGTTGCCCGGGTCGTCGTGATACGGCTTGGGTTGCTTGCCGGTTTCCTGCCATTTTTTGTAGGCGACTTCCCATTCAGCAAGACGCTGGGGATAGTTTTCCAGAACCTTATCCCAACGCTTGAGGATGTCTGCTGTGACCGGGTTGGCCTGGAGTGCCTGATTACTGGTCCATGCTTCAGCGGGGGTGCCTCCCCAACTGGTGTTGATCAAGCCAACGGGGACGTTGAGGCTTTGACGCAGGTGACGACCGAAGAAGTAACCCACAGCGGTGAAGCCGGGGACGGTTTGGGGGGAGCAGACGTTCCAGGAGATGTTGGCATCGTCCTGCGGGGTGTGTGCAACCGTGTTGGGCACGCGACAGAGACGAATCAAACTGTCCGTTGCGTTGGCGATTTCCTCTTGGGCATTGTTAGAGTTCTTCACGCTCCATTGCATGTTGGAT
Source organism: Phycisphaeraceae bacterium JB051 (assembly GCA_043101135.1). GTDB lineage: Bacteria > Planctomycetota > Phycisphaerae > Phycisphaerales > Phycisphaeraceae > UBA7800. The sequence goes on along the minus strand of JBICHS010000640.1, from coordinate 1,751 downwards.
TGACCGGAGCAGACCCAGACTTCACCGATGAGAATGTTCTCAAAGGTAATCGTCTGTCCATCGCCGGTGATGGTCATGCTTTGTGGTTTATGGTTAGCCGGTTGGCCGGGAAGCTTGACCATCCACTTGCCATCACGGTTGGCTTTGCCGGTGATGGATTGATCCGCAAAGGTGACTGTGACCTTGCTGCCTGCCTTGGCGGTCCCCCAAACGGGGATGGGCTGTTGTTGCTGGAGCACCATGTTGGTTGCGAAAACCTTCGGTATTTGAAGTGCGAAACTGATCTGTGGCAAGAGGATTGCCATCATCAGAAACAAGAGAGAAGTTAACTTGGCTGTGTGTTTCATTGAAAACTCGCTTATGTGAACAGAGATTGTTGATTGGTGATTTTACTTTTGTTGCCAATCATCCGTACGAAAAGGTGAGGCTGGCAGGTTCGAAGCATCGGTTAGATTCGGGTTCGCCGGATTATTGGCCCAGGCGTATCGCACGGCGACCGGCTTGGTGATGCCGTCTGCCCAGACTTCGATCGTGTTACTGCCGGTGATCCTGGCGTTGGCCCAAACCCATTTTTTGTCTTCACCACAGATGATCAACTCCGCAGGCGCTTTGCCGTCACGGGTGGTGAGTTTGTCATCGACATGTTTGAAGGTGAGTTTAATTTTATTGCCATCGACATTGAAGGTCTCGAAGACCGGGCCGATCCAGTTGCTGTCGATCGTTTGGTAGACATCATGTTGCGCCCAGAGTGCCAGACGCTTGCCGACATCCTGTTTGTTCTTGGGATGGATATCGCGTGCTTCACCAATGTCGATGATGACAGCGATGCCGGCATTGGGCAGTGTCTGAGCTGTTTTGAGTTGGGCATCACGGATATGCGCCCAGGCAGGGTCTTTGGGTTCCTTGTCGATGCCCCGGAAGTTGGCCAGTTGGACAATACCAAAATGAAATTCTTTTTGGTCCCACAGTTTTCGCCAATCATTGATGAGCGCGGGAAGAATGTACTGGTATTCATTGGGGTTTCGCCAATTGGATTCACCTTGATACCAGATGGCACCTTTGACAGTGTAGGGCGCCAACGGGTGGATCATGGCGTTGTACAGTGATGCCGGACGCCAGGGGTTGGTGGCAGGATCGTAAGGTTTGCGTGGCAGCTTTTTGGCCGGCGCATCCTTGGCCGTTTTACCGGGATTCTCGGTAAGCCATTTCTTGATCTGGGCGTCACGCTCCGCCTTGGCCTGTTCCCATTTTGCAAGCCGGCCTGGGTAACTCTTGAGCCCGCTTTCCCAATTGTCAAAACGGTATTGAAAACGACTGTCTGCTTTGAGTGTGGGCATGCTGGTCCACGACTCGGCGGGGGTGCCACCCCAACTGGAACTGATCAAGCCGATCGGCACGTTGAGTTTTTGCCTTAGTTCGCGGCCGAAGTAGTATCCGACTGCGGAGAAAAGCTTGACGTTCCTTGGGGAGCATTCCATCCATTGGCGAAGTTTGGCAACATCCTCCAACGGTGTATCAGAACTGTTGCGATACAACTTGCAAAGGCGGATGCTCGTGTCCGTAGCAGCCTGCATTTCCTTTTGTGGGTCACGGGCTTTGAAAACTTCCATTTCCATGTTGGATTGACCTGAACAAATCCAGACTTCACCGATGAGTACATCTTCAAACGTCATCGTCTTGCCATCGCCGGTGACGGTCATTGTTTGGGCATTGGCGTTGGCGGGCATGGCATTGAGCGCCGCCTGCCAATG
>JBICHS010000639.1:0-3878 GCA_043101135.1 Phycisphaeraceae bacterium JB051 | reverse complement strand
CGATAAGCGCCGGTGTTGTTGAAGCGCCCGAAGTAGCGCATCTGCATCAAGGCATGCTCAAAATCACTGCCATGCGATTGCTCGATGGCTGTGAGTGAAATCGGCATATCCGCCAAACCGATCCCGACTTCAAATAGGAGCTGATGATAATTCGACGCGTGGATTTGGCCTGCACGCAATGCCAGTTCACTGTGCCGACGTGCGGTTTCATAACGCATATCCGCAATGGCCTGTTGGATGAAGTCGAGGTGTTGCCTGGATGACGACGTGGTGGATTGAATACTCATGACGCAATCATGGCATCTGAGAAAACAAAAGCAATCCTGCTTCAACTGATAGTTACACAGAAAAATTGCAGCAGTATCAGTGTGCCTGAGAGTTAGTGAAACATGCAATATGAATTTGATTTATTGGCGCGGCCCAGCGACAGATTTTCGCTGAATCAGCGTCGTGCCGATCATGACCTGACGCGGTGCAGTATCGTTGCTGTTGATACTATCATGCAGCAGTGCGAGTACTTCCGAAGCCAATTGATCCAGTGGTTGGGCCAACGTTGTCAAAGGCGGATTAACAAATTCCGAGACACATGAAACCTCCATGCCGATGACGGAGAGTTCTTCAGGGATTTTGATATCCATGAGCGTGGTCAATTCATGCATCGCTTGAATGGTCAGGTCTTCGCCACCGATGACCAACGCGGTGGGTTGATTATCAAGTAACTCAGTGAGTGTCTGATGCAAAGGCTGGTGATCGGTTACACCGACGAGCAGGTTCTCATGAGGGATCTGCGCATCGGTCATCGCAGCACGCAAACCCGCAACACGCTGCTCAAAACCCCAGTCATCCTCTTCTGCAATAAAGGCGATTTTCTTGTGGCCATTTTCGATAAAGTGCTCGCCTGCCAAACGCCCCCCCAATGCGTGATCCGTTGCGACACTGCTAAACGCATCAACACCCTGGCGGTTGACCAGAACCACCGGCACGGACTCAAGGCTTTGGAGTTTCTCCAGCGTCTGCTGATCCCATGTCAACGCAATCACGCCATCAACAAAGCGCGTTCCCAATTGGTCAACATTGTCTTCCGTGTAGATCTCTGCAGTGATGTCGTATCGCGCCATCTCACAGATGAGCTGGGATAAGGCAATGGGAACAAAACCACCGTAAATGGCGTAACGCATGCGATCGACAACCAATGCAACGGTACTACGACGCACAGCAGCACGGGGTTTGAATCCCGCAGCACGGGCGGCAGCCAAAACCTGGAGCCGAGTTTTTTCACTGATGCGACCGCGTTGATTGAGCACGCGACTGATCGTACTGGTCGATAAGCCAGTCTGTTTGGCCAAGTCATAGATGGAGGACAACTTCTTGCTTGTGGACTTGGTTGAACCTGTTTTACTTGAGCCTGTTGACCGTTTACTCACCTTTGCCGCCTTTTCACCTCGGATACCCAATGCTCAATCATAGCTTCAAAAGCAGTCTTTTGCACCGTCAGTCATGCGTCAACAACTAAATATCAGGTGAGTGTGGCAAGTGAGTATGTTAAAATTTCTGAATCATCCATCGAACTTAATGGAGACGCCAATGCCCAAGGTCGATCAGGTCAAATGTGTGTTTGGTCAGCAAGCAGCAGAGCATGCAACCGATCTGGCTCGCCTGCGAATTTCTGTTTTTCGCGAGTACCCGTATTTGTATGACGGGGACATGGCTTACGAGCAGCATTACATTGAGCAATACGTCCAATCACCGGGGAGCGTAATCGTGCTGGCATTGGATGGTGATGTGATTGTCGGCGCGTCGACCGCCCTGCCGTTATCCGATGAGACGGACGCATTCAAGCGCCCATTCATTGAACAAAGAATCGATCCTGCCAAAGTGTTTTATTTCGGGGAATCGGTGCTGTTGCCTGCATATCGTGGCCAGGGAATTGGTCATCGTTTTTTTGACAAGCGTGAAGCGCATGCCCGGTCATTGGATCAGGATTTTGATTACCTTGCTTTTGCTGCGGTGATCCGTCATGACGATGATCCGAGGAAGCCTGCGGGGTATCGCCCCCATGATGTTTTCTGGGACAAACGAGGATTTTCGCCCCAGCATCAGATGGTCATGCAATTGCCCTGGAAAGAAGTTGGCAACGAGCAGCAGACAATTCAATCGCTGAAGTTCTGGCTTAAACCATGCACGTGAGCGGGTTCATGCTAGAATGTGCCACTGCCTTGAAATGATCCAATTGATGAGTCCAACACGTGAAACCGATACCCCCCAGTCAAACACCGATGCCCACGATTGCAACAGGTCGATCGCCGTTGTACATGGAAGCAGCACGACTCATCAAACAACGGATCAAGCACGGTGAGTATCCTGCAAACACGTTGCTGCCTTCGATTCGTCAGCTCTCAAAATCCCTTGGCTTAAGCCACAACGCCGTCCAGCGTGCGATTCAGCAGTTGGAGACCGAGCGCATTGTTGAGTCCCAGCACGGCATTGGTGTCAAAGTCCTCACCGCTGAGGATTGTGCCAAGACCGCGCATTGGATTGCGTTGGTTCAGCCGTATCACAGCCTGGCGTCGGTGACGTTGCAACGTGGCCTGGAACAGGCGATGGAAGACCGCTCGAATTTCTGCGTGGTCAAAACATCGGACAACGATCCACGTCGCGAACAGCAGATCATCAATCACCTGATCGACAACGGGATCAACGGCTTACTGCTTTGGCCGGTGGATAATGATGACAACTCCGCGTATTTGAACCAGGTCGTCAAGCGTGTGCCCACGGTGCTGGTGGATCGTTTGATGCCTGAGGTCAATGCCCCTGCGGTGGTTCATGACTATGACCAAGCCGGTCGCGAGATGGTGGATTATCTGGCCAGCAAGCAGTGTAAGAACATCATGGTGATCTGCGACCCGGTTGCGATCCCGACGTTTGATGAACTGAAAAATGCCATCTCGGATCAATGCAAGAAGCATGGCGTGATCAAGGGCTTGGCCATTGCCGGCGAACCAGTGCTGCAAATCATCAACCAATGTCAGGATGGTGATTTTACGCTAGCAGCTCAGCGGGCGCAGGTCATCGGGCCGATGCTCACCAGCGGGAAATATGACGCGGTGATCTGCCCGCAGGATCAGTACCTCAATTACGTGCTTGCCCAACATGATTGGCTGGACATGCTCGGTGACATGCCGATCGTTTCGTTCCGACACTTGCACACGTCGCGTGATCTCAAACAGATGCACCGTGCCAACATCACCAACTGGATGATGGATCAACTGGGCTTGTTCCACCAGGCCATTACGCTGCTTGACGAAGGCATGATCAAAGGCAACATGCGTCATCGCGTGGTGCGTCAGGAATCCAAACGCCTGATCAAGTGACAACTGTTCGAGCAGATCAAGATTAAACGCCATGCTGTCATAGCGTTCGTCATTCCCGCGCCCTCGGAAGTCGAAAATCCAGTGGCATTCTGTTGACGCTTGCACATATCACTGGACGCCCAACCTCCCGGGGCGCAGCAGTGATGGCGGGTCGCGATATATTCTTGTAAACGCGCTATTTTTATGAACTGCCCCAAACATAAAAAAACTGCACGCCGGTTTGCGACGTGCAGTTGATGTTTGCTTTACATTTCGTGCTGACCGTTTAGCCCTTAATGGCACCGGCAGCAAGGCCCTTGACGAACCAACGCATCGTGAAGAGGAACATGATCACCAATGGGATGGACGCAATGGCATAACCGGCCATCATCTCGCCCCATTGTTTGACGTACTCACCCTCCAGTCGCAACAGACCCACAGGGATCGTGAGTTTCTCATCGTCACGCAGGACCACCAAAGGCAGCATCACGTTGTTCCACACGCCCAGGAATTTCATGATGGCAACGG
>JBICHS010000638.1:0-7579 GCA_043101135.1 Phycisphaeraceae bacterium JB051 | reverse complement strand
GAATCCTCCGGTAAAACCACACTCGCACTCCACGCTGTAGGAGCCGCACAGAAAAAAGACGGCGTGGCAGCTTTCATCGACGCTGAACATGCACTGGACCCCTCATGGGCTCGCAAGCTCGGCGTCAATGTCGATGACCTGCTGGTCAGCCAGCCTGACACCGGCGAACAAGCCCTGGAAATATGCGAGATGCTCGTGCGTTCCAATGCGGTGGATATCATCGTCGTCGACTCCGTGGCAGCCCTGATCCCCCGTGCCGAAATCGAAGGTGAAATGGGTGACTCGCACGTCGGACTCCAGGCCCGCTTGATGAGTCAGGCTTTGCGTAAACTCACCGGTGCGATCAACCGTTCCAAGTGTACCGTGATCTTCATCAACCAGATCCGTGAAAAGATCGGCGTGATGTTCGGCAATCCCGAAACCACACCAGGTGGTCGCGCTCTGAAATTCTACTCCTCCGTCCGCCTGGACATCCGCCGCACCAGCACCATCAAGGAAGGTGATACCGCTGTCGGTAACCGCGTCCGCGCTCGCGTGGTCAAGAACAAGGTCGCACCGCCGTTCCGTCAGGCCGAGTTCGACATCATGTTCAACGAAGGCATTTCCGCCACCGGTGACCTGCTGGACCTGGCTGTCGAATGTGATGTCGTCAACAAGTCCGGCGCCTGGTTTAACTACGGCGATGTCCGTCTGGGGCAGGGCCGTGAAAACGTCAAGACGTTCCTCAAGGAAAACGAAGAACTCTTCGAGGAAATCAAAGCCAAGGTGCTCGAAGTCAAAGGCGTGACACCGGTCAGTGAAGAAGGCTACGACGAAGATCCCGCAGAGTCAGAAGACGAAAGCTAAGCTCAGCATCAGCAGAAGGCGCACCTTCGGGGGGGGCGGAGGTAAGCCGCCAGATGAGACCGCAGGTCGAACCTGACGGATGGTCTTCTCGTGATCTGAGTTTACTCGGTATCAAATCGATCAGACCGGTTTATGCATTACCGTACTGCGCGATGATAAGAGCCTCGAACTGACTCGTTGGTTATCAGTGCGTGACGTCATGAAATACACCGAATTCCGTGATGCAATCAAAGACGCGTTAAAGCGCTCAAAGTCCGGCATGACATGGGCAGAATTGCGTGACCAATTGAACTTGCCTTACGACCGACCCTGCCCGGAGTGGACCAAACGCCTGGAGCAGGAAATAGGACTCAAGCGAATCCACGTTTCTGGACGAGGTCGTGCTTATGTCTGGTCGCTTGACGATATGTCTGATACGTCTGGCTAGGAAAGTGTATTCATGAACCGCCCGAAGGTATCCGTCTTCATTGCCACCAGTTTGGATGGCTACATTGCCCGTGAAGACGGGGCACTGGATTGGTTGGATGCCGCATCACAGACGGTGACGCCCGGCGAAGATTGCGGGTACAAGGCGTTTATTCAAAGTGTGGATGCGCTGGTGATGGGACGCAAGACCTACGAGAAGGTTCTGACGTTTGGTGATTGGCCATATGGCGACAAACCGGTGATTGTTTTGAGTCATCAGCCGATCGATTTTCCCGACGCTTTACTTCAGTCAGTGTCGCATTCGGATTTACCGCCAGAACAGCTTTGTGAAGCGTTAGCCAGCCGCGGTTTGAAACGCGTCTATCTCGACGGTGGTCAGACCATCCAGCGATTTCTGGCAGCGAATCTCGTCGATGAAATGATCATCACCCTTATCCCGACTCTTCTTGGCAATGGGATTTCACTCTTCGGTGAGTTGGCAAAAGATATTCCTTTGAAACTCATGTCCACGCAAACGTTCGACTTTGGTTTTGTACAGCTGTGTTACCACATCCAAACCCATTCGTGACCCCTGGCTGGACTTTGCGAGCTGGAACTTTTTCAAATGGGCATCCTGTTCATGCGCGTGTGTTTACAAAAATGTTGGATATGGATGATTTTGAGTTTTGGCGGGTGATTAGCCGATAATCCACTTTGTATGTCACGTGACAAAGATTACATTCTGGATATCAGCTCCAACCCCAGCATTGCCCAGCAGGCCGGTGGGCAGGATGCTTCTGGCTCCAGCGGCGCTGAGAACCGTTCACTCAAGGGGCGCCCTTGGATATCGGTTCGCTGGAAATGTTGCCAGGTCTACAGCCGCATCTATCGCACCCCCGATGGCAAGTTCTACAAGGGCACCTGCCCCAAGTGCGGCAGCGCCGTCCAGGCCCGAGTCGGCGAAGGCGGCACCAACTCCCGATTCTTCGAAGCGGGGTGATTCTCCACTTCCCATTTCTGATGATATGATGAATCCCGGGGATTAATCATGCGGGAAATCCAATGTACACTCTGCAAAAGTCCGACACCCAAATACCTATTGGTATCACTGTACAACGGGCGTGTTTGTCAGGTTTGTCGCACGGGTTTTGAGTTTCGCAGGAGTCTGGCATTTTTGTGTGATTATTTATTGCTGATGTTGATCATGTCTTGTCTACAAGCCATTGATCATGAAATTCGATTTAATTCCTTCGCCACAATTGACCAACGTTTTCTTGATGGTTGCAGATTAACGATTGGCTTCTTCATGATTAATCTGGTGTCGCATGTCGTGTTAGTGCTGGGGTTGACATGGCATGGCGTTGAGTTTTTGTACAGACCTGAAATCATGCAATTACTGTTGTGCAGATATTTGATATTCCCACTGTTGCTGATTGCACGTGATGGCATCAGCGGTCGTTCAATAGGCAAGCGTCTTTTTCTGTTGCAGGTCCTTGATTCCAGGACGGGTAAGCCCATTGGCATCAGGCAATCGATGAAACGTAATCTTTGGTTGCTTGTTCCATTATCACCGTTATTGATTTGGACTCGCGTAAACAAAGGGTTTCGCATGGGGGATCAATTTGCAAAAACCATGGTGATTGATCGCCGACATTTGCTTAACCCCGTTTACATGGTTGAGCCTCACTGTACTCACTGTCACTACGATCTAACTGCAAACACCAGCGGTGTATGCCCGGAATGTGGTATGTCGATCAGAGAGTTTGCATCATCAACTGATCAACACAATATGCAGACAGATAAGGCATCGACACTGGGGGAATAACTTTGGCCCGTTTTCAATGTCCATTATGCGAATCCTATGCTGTGAATACGGGGAGGATTTATGGTCATGAAGTCTGTCGCAAATGTGGCAATCATTTTGAAGGCAATCGAATGGGAGGGGTGTGGATTGATATGGCGCTGGTGCAGACGGTGCTGGCATTACCGCTGGCAGTCCTGGCATCGCATGTGTCATTTGGTCCGGTTCACGCGCATTTTTCAGAGACGTTTTGGATGACCCTGGCTTTGTTGTACTTTTACAATCTCTGGCTACCGATCTTCGTCATTTTGCAGGTGATCTTGATGTCGACATCGTTTGGGGTGTCTTCGTCCTGGGTACTGTGGATTTTCGTGCTGGTGATTAGCCGATCCTTGATTTTACCCGCAGTGATGTTACTGCGTGACGGATTTGGCATGCGAACACCGGGGCGATGGCTTACCGGTTTGCAGGTCATTGATCTTCGGACCGGAGAGTCGATCAGCATGCTCCAATCAATCAAACGCAATGCCATTTTGTTCATCCCTTCGCCCATTTTGGTTGTGATGTTGGGTAAGCGGATTGATCGTCATTGGGGTGATCGTTGGGCTGGGACCAAGGTGGTCATTCGTCGCAAACGTCATCACCGGATTTTTGCCGGCAATACCCAATGCTGTGAATTCTGCCGTTACGATCTGACGGGCAACACCACTGGCATTTGCCCGGAGTGTGGGAAGGTTGTGTCTTCTCAGTATCACGTTGATGACCAGAGTCGTGATTGATTGGTTGCAATGTCCAATAGCCAGACCGAGTCAGGATGACTCGGCTATGTGTTGATCGAAGTGTTTTTGAGATTGGCGTTGTCTTGATTCAACACCTCTCCCAATCGTCACAAATGACACATCTGACACAAACGACTTCGATCTTCAAATCCCTGCAACATTTTTCTCACATCGTTTGATTTCGGTGTTAATGTTCCCAAAGCCGTGGGGTAGGACCATCCGTTACAGGTGGGTTCTGCGCGGTTGTGCCCATGAGGTTGGGCCAACTGGCATGTAGAGAGACGAGTTTTCATACCAGGAGAGGTAGGAAAGTCATGGCCAATATGACTGTCCAGGTTTGGGACGCAACCGGTAACAAACGTCAGGATGTCGAAATCCCAGCGGACGCACCGATCAATCGTGTGGTGGCTGTGCTGCTGGATCGCATGAAGATGCCGCAGTTCGCACCTGATGGTCAGCCGCTGAGTTACAAGTTCCATCACAAAGCATCCGGCCGTCAGCTCATAGACTCGCAGACACTGATTCAGTCTGGCGTGCATGACGGTGACGTGCTGCGACTTCAGCCGGAGATCACGGCTGGTTGAGATGTTGCAAGTTAAGTCATTGGAATGATGACAAAGCTTCGCTTTGACCGGATCGACACGATCCGGCTCGCTAAGTCGAACGAATCATTCAAATGAATTCACTGACGGAAAAGAAAAAGAGAGATGACCCAGACGCCTGAAAAACTTGATTTATCTGACGAACTGAACAAGACCGGTGACCGCTTTGATCGGTTCCGCTTGATCAGTTGGTGGGATCAGAATCGTTTAGCCGCTGCCAAGGTGTTGGTGGTTGGTGCGGGTGCGTTGGGCAATGAACTGGTCAAGAATCTGGCGCTACTTGGCGTTGGTCACGTGCTTATTGCGGACATGGATGCGATCGAAAATTCCAACCTCTCCCGATCCGTCCTCTATCGCGAAAAAGACAACGGCACGCAGAAGTCCATCGCTGCCGCCAAAGCCGCCAAAGACATTTATCCTGATATGAAAGTCCATCACTTCGATGGCAATATTGTTCACGATCTGGGCCTCGGTGCTTACCGCTGGGCCGACGTGATTCTCGGCGGACTTGATAATCGTGAAGCGCGACTGTCGATCAACCGCAATAGCTACAAAGTCAACAAGCCATGGATCGACGGTGCCATCGAACAGATTCAAGGCATTGTCCGCGTGTTCTCGCCTCCGGGGCCTTGCTACGAATGCACCATGAGTGAGATGGACTGGAAACTGCTGCAGATGCGGCGTTCATGCAACCTGCTCTCACGTGAGCAGATGATGACCGGCCACACCCCAACCACGCCAACCATCAGCAGTATCATCGCTGGCGTTCAAGCTCAGGAAGCCGTCAAGCTTTTACACGGCATGGAGACCATCTCCGGCAAAGGGTGGGTTTTCAACGGCTTGATGACCGAAGCCTACACCATCGATTATCCCCGCAAAGATGAGTGTTATTCGCATGACACCATCACACAGTTCATCTCACTTGATGCAGGTGTTGAAGATATCACTGTTGTCGATTTGCTTAACCGCGCGATCAAATTACTCGGCCCGGATGTGCAATTGGAGTTGCCTCGCGAAGTGCTCTCTTCGCTGAAGTGCCCCAAGTGTGGCGATGAGGAAGAACTCTTTGCATCACTGGGTAAGGTGCCCACGAGTAAAGCTGCGTGTCCCAAGTGTGGTCATGAACTGCGGGATATTCAGACGTTTTACAAGATCAAAGGCGATGAGCCGTTCATTGGTCGGACGTTATCTCAGATTGGTGTCCCGCCGTTTGACATCATCATTGCCCGAGCGGGCAGTCGTGCGGTGGGTTTTGAACTCACCGGTGATGCAAGCAAGGTTTTAGGTCCATTACAGCAGACTGAGGAGGCGATTGAATGGTCGTGATCTGTCAGTCTGTTCTCGATGCGATCAAGGCACACGGCCAGGCCCACAAAACAGTGGAAGTCTGTGGCGTGTTTGTCGGTGAAGTGCGCGAGATGGACGGGCATCAGGTGACTTTTGCGACCCATATCATCATTGGTGAAGGCGCAACCCATCAGGCAGGCGCGGTGACGTTTACCGCGGACACCTGGACACATATTCAGCAGACGATGGATGAACAGTTTGCTGAAAAGCGAATCGTGGGCTGGTACCACACGCATCCTGATTTCGGGATTTTTCTCTCGGAGATGGACCTGTTTATCCACGAACAATTTTTCAATCTCGATTGGCAGATCGCCTACGTGTACGACCCGATCCGAGATGAAGATGGCTTGTTCACCTGGCAGGATGGCAAGACGTTACCCGGGCAGTTTGAGATTGATGACGACACGGCAGAGGCACGGATGCAGGAGAAGCTCGCAACGATTGAGCATCTGCAGAAGTGGAACAAGCGGATGAAAGTGACGCTGGCCGTGATGATCGTGTTTTTTTTTGCGGCATTCGGCTGGTGGGTCGTCTTGCCGCTGGTGATACATCATTGATTTGGATGATTTAGGGAAATGGAGCCGACGCATGGCTGTCGAAAAAATCACCATTACGCTGGATGACCTGCACTCGGAACAGGTTGAGCAGAAGCTCGAACGTGCCGAGGCATTGGAGAAGGCGCATCAACATTACCTGGAACAGCAGGCTGCAGCACCACGCGCTGTTGCAGCTGGCAAGTCCAAGTTCTGGTACAACGCCGTGGTCTACATGGCTTTGTTCGGGATACTGGGTGGTCTGTTCGCATGGGGGTTAAGCGAAGGGTTCACCAAACTCGTCCCCAACCGATACATGCAGATGCAGGAGATGGACAACCGTCGCATGGATGTCATCACGCGTCTGAACAGCGGCCAGATCATGGAGATGGAAGCCGAAACGCAGCTCCAGCAAATCTATGCAGACTATCCCAACAGTCCGTACGCCAAGATTCTCAGCGATCTTTCACTGACACCGGATCAGCAGATGCAAGCCATTGGTGATCGTCTGCAGGTCGACATGCTGCCCAACTTCGTGCACCGGTTTGTCTGGTATGCGGTGGTCGGCGTGATGTTCGGCTTCCTGTTATCCATCGCTGAACCGATGATGTCACGTAACCGTCGTGGCGTCGTGCTCAACGGTGCGGTCGGTATCGGCCTGTCACTGGTTGGTGCAGCTCTCGTCGGCCTGTTCATCAACAAGGTGTATCACCTGCTGGGCGGTGGCACACTTGAAGCCTCCTTCATCCGACAGATGATTGCCCGTGCGGTGGTGTGGATGGTCTTTGGTATGTTCCTGACGATTGCTCCTGCGGTTGTCATGAAGTCTTCCAAGAAACTGGTCATCGCGTTGATCGGCGGGGCGTTGGGTGGCTTCCTGGGGGGGCTGCTCTTTGATCCGATTGACATGATGCTTAACTCGGCTGTTCTCAGTCGCCTCATTGCCTTTGTTGCAATTGGCTGCCTGGCAGGCATGTCCACGGGCTTGATCGAATCAGCTGTGAAGACCGGCTGGCTGAAGGTTACCGGCGGCGTCATCACCGGCAAGCAGTTCATCATCTATCGCAATCCCACATTCCTGGGCTCATCCCCGGCTTGTGAAATTTACCTGTTCAAGGATCCGCAGGTTTCCGATCACCATGCAGCCATTCATCAGACGCGTGATGGCTATGAGATTGAAGACCTTAACGAGGAATCGAGCACGTTTGTCAACGGTGACCCCATCGAACGCATCAAGCTTCGTGCCGGCGATGAAATTCAGATTGG
>JBICHS010000637.1:0-11022 GCA_043101135.1 Phycisphaeraceae bacterium JB051 | reverse complement strand
CGGGGCAACGCCAAGACTGCCACTTGCATCAGCACCTTCATTAAAAGTCCAATGAGCGCCTTGTGCTTGTGACGCTTTTATCTTGTCAAAGGACGTCAAACTCACTTCTGTTGAACCGGGTTGAAACAGCGACACACCAGTGAAACCGGTGGGAGTATGGGTATAGCCAAGCCCCTGGAAGGTTTGATTGAAAACTACCTGATCACCGTAGTAACCGGTGACACCAAACTCATCCATGATAAATTTCACAGGCACCCACGTGTTTAACTGCAGGGGGACGCCTGAGTCGTAACTCGTCGCTCCAATGCGATAATACACATTGGCGTTGGGCCATGTGTGATGACCATATGTCCCGATGTAATAGGCAGTCGTTCCATCGCCAACGATAATAGTTGTTGGTGCAGTATTCCCGGCATTCATTTCACAGCTGATGGCAATGGGCGTATGACCATTGAAGTTGTGCTCAATACCATTCCACTGCCCATCTGCGGGAATAGGATGCGCGAGATAACTGCCTTCACAGGGCAATTGGCCATTATGACTGGTTGAGACCGCAAAACCACCATTTACTGTCGTCCATTGATCTGCATCAATCGCTGCGCCTTCAAAGTTTTCTGAAAACGTGATCTTGGCTTGTACATTATCAAAGGATGTCAGACTGACTTCCGTCGATCCCATTTGATACAGCGAGACAGTTGTGAAACGCTTTGGTATATAACCGAGCTCTGAAAATGTTTTGACAAAAACAATCTGCCCATCGTAATAAGCCGTAATCGCATTTTGGGACATGACAAACTCAATAGGTACCCATGCATTCAGTTTCAGGGGAACATCAGAATCATAGGAATCACCATTGATCCGATAGTAAACATTCTGGTCAGGCCAAGTGTAAAAGCCATGCACACCAACATAGAAACTCGTGATCCCATCACCGACGATCATTGCAGCAGGCGCGGTATTGCCTGCATTCATATCACAGCTGACATACTGAGTCTTTTCTGAAAAGGTGTGTGATATGCCGTTCCATTGCCCATTAGCCGTTGCAGGTCGAACAAGATAGTTACTGCCAGAGGGTGTTTTACCGTTGTAGCTGCTCTGGACAACAAAGCCGTTGTTCTCAGTTGTCCAGACTGCAGGATCAATTGTGCCGTTTTCAAAACCTTCAAAAAATATACTGGCCCCCGCTACCCCAGTCATCAGTAACAATGCCATAATTGAAACCCAAAGATAGTCTCTCATTTACAATATCCTTTTATAAACAGGCTCGGGGATGAACGACTAGCGAACAGTCACAGCTAATCGACTGTCATCTCAATCTCGCAAACTTGGATGGCTCCTTGTCATGACGTATCTCTTCGCTCAATTCTGCAAACCAGCAATACGTCAGCGCAACGATCACCTTGACGCTAATGAACGTCTTGAGCATTGCTATTCAGATTGGATGATGCTTCATGCACAGACGAAACGATAGCGATGCTTGCATCAAGCCTCGCCGGAAAACTACTGATGTTTAAAACACGACCACCTGTTCAGTCATACAAGCGTGTTAAATAATTCTGATCACTATCAACAAGAAATTCTCTGCCACGCTCGTGATTCCTGGCGATTTTATTTCACTCGTTTCGACAGCGTTGACAATGTCACACTAGCTAACACACATACTTCAATACTATCCCTGAATTTTCGCCAGTCAACTTTTGTTTAGTAAAATTTTACGAAAACTCGCTTAACACGATGATCAGAAGAAGGCCAATAGATTCGATGTAACATTACTGAATACATCAATCATGGGAAATCAGTGCCGAATTCGGTGCCATCGGGATGATATACGTAAAACACAGCGTCAAAAGGTGTTGCAAATATTGTGCAGCATCGGCAATGCTGCCTGGCTTTCGCGCCCGGGGGCGGAGCTACGAGGTTAGGCCGTGTGGCGTTCGGGCGGCTGGAGTGGCCATGAACACCATCTAACCCCAATCGCGACCATACGGCCAAAACCAAAACCAATCTCCCTCGCAATTCCCATAGCCGAGTTCAACGCAACCGATTTGGTAACGATGACAATTTGCCGACGATCAAAATGACCATGCATCGTCTGGCTGCGTAAGAAGTCGCCCCAAATCCTCGCCCCCACTTAACAAAGCAAACCAGTGTGAATCTTACCGAGTGAACGCGGAGAAACTAGCTGCATAAATCACAGCCGGGATCATCGATTCCTGAGATTTCCAATAACTGTGCGTTTAACACTTTGTCTTGGATCGTGACATGGCGGAAAGCTGATTGCCATGGTGAGTAGCAGCTCGAAAGTTTCAGACCTTCACGGCAGTATGTTGTGGTGCGCATGCTTGCATACCATTGGTCATCCAACTCGGCGGTGTTGAGCATTTGGCAAAAAGCATCAAAGGATGCGAAATCCTGAGCGTCATGGGTTTCCATGACAAACCCACTGTTTGTCTCTACAAGTTGTTGATAGGTCATCGCAATGGATGACCCGCTTTGCAGTGACGAAATGAGAATCGACAGATGGTCGCCGCGTGTCATGATTTCCAGTGCAGCATTGTGCGATTGACCATGATCGGTGAGTCGCATGGGGACGATCCCCACGTAAGCGGCTCCTTCGTTGATGGCAATGGGCTGAGGGGTGGCCAAACAGGTGTTGAAGTTGGTGAGCCTGGTGTTGCCAACACGGATTTCCTGAGGCTCATGAAAACGAATAGGCCGGAAGATACCTGTCCGCAGACGTGTAACATGGCGATTAATCGGCAAGGGATTGTAGAACACCATGGCCGTTGCTTCGTGTTGGACGGTGCGGATTTCCCCCTGGTCCTCAAAGCATTTCGTCAGTGATGTGGGATAGACGTAGGGGCAGTTGTCATCGTGGAAGAACCGGGTGAAATAACGCGCATTGGCAGATGGATGGCGTCGATTTTCGCGTGTGATGTTGGCAATGCAACCATGTGCCTGCTTGTTGTCCAGCCATGCATATTGAGCGGTCCCAAGACTTGCATGCTTGCCAAACCATGTGGTGATAAGGCTGCGACGTGGTCCCATGCGATGTGCATCCGGAGCACCAGCAGGTCGGTTGGTTGCATCAGGCCAAGTGATATTCGCAACGCCACTTTCAATCGTGCCCCGGATGGTGACGTGCTCCCGCGTGACGAAAAGAGCGTTGATCAGTTCGGGTGTGAGATGGTAATTCGCAGCGCTGGCAAAGATGATACGTGCTTGAAAACAAGGCAACATGGATTTTGCGAACGGCGGGATGATGGTACTTTGTGCCCCTTTTTTGTAGAGTTCCTCATGCAGATCAAACTCAAACTCATCAGGGAACAAATAGGCCAACAGCATCACCACGCTGGTGAGTAAGCCTTCGTAGTCTGCGTCATAAGCACGGGAAAACGGGCCGGTGGGAAGTCCGACACGTTGATCAAAATGCAACGCCAGGTCCTGCCAGTAAAATCGTTCAAGTTTCAGCGCCAGATCGCGTGCATGGGGATTGTGTGCATGTTGCGCAATACCCGCCAGCGGAGCCAGCGATACGAATGTGTACGATGGCGAGTTGTATTCACAGGGGAATCCCGCATGCGTGAAAAAATCACAAGCCTGTTGCAATTTATCCAACCCGCGATTGATCATCAATTCATCACCAAGCATTTGGCCACCAAGAATCAAAGCGTGCATTGCTTTATAGGGATGATTGTCATTGTAGCCCTGTATTTTCAGATCATCGGTGAGCATATAAGGCAACAGTATGCGAAGGTTGTTTTCGAGTAATGACCGTGTGGGGGATTCAAGGCGATCGCGATGCCAGTGCAATAGATCCACGATCGCGCTGGGCGTGAAATGGCAAGGCTCATCGGAAAAGTGGGTCTGAATGATCCGGTTGGCCAGGTCGATGCTGTTTGCGTCGCCATCCAGGTAGGCCAGGCAATGACAAAGTTTCACGCGGTAGCTCTTGCTGTTGATTGTGCCATCCCAGATGTAACGCCCCTGTGCATCCCAGCAGCGATCCAACCACGTGCGATGGGCAGCCCAGAGTTTCTTGCGCAGTTCACATTGACGGGCATTATCAAGAATGGAACGGCTCACGACTGACTCCTTGTACAGGTCGGTGTATTGACAATTGGGCTTGGATGATCAACGGGCCTGATCATGCTCAAATCGAAGGTACGGTGTCACGTCGAACGAGTTGGTCAAAATTCCGGGCATGGCCCCATCGCTTCATTCGAATCGCGCAATTATATAAAGCAAATTTACTACTTTTATTGACCTTAAACACTATACGGGGTATAATCATACCAACTGCTGGCAACAAGCCAACCATAAAACACACAATTTTATATAAATCAATAACTTAAAATACATTTTAGCAACATTGAATTGGAATATTGATGAAACCTGTGGCATCTACACCTGATATGAGCCGCGAGAACCTGGATCGATTCATCCTTAAATACATCTGGCTTAAACACCAGTTGATCGGGCAGATGAGAGAGCTCGAAGCTGGGCAAACCCTGCCTACGGTGGCGCAGATTCGCAAACGCTACAGGGTCTCACAAGCAACAGTTGACCGGGCGGTGGGCGAGTTGCGTGTGGAAGGGTTGGTCGAAAGCAGGCGTGGCAGTGGCATCCACATCACGCCTTTGGCCAAGGTCAAGCGGATCGGGTTTGTACTGGATCCCGCAGCCTTTTCATCCCAGGCACCACCGTTTGGCCGTGAGTTAATTTCGCGGTTTCAGAGTGTGGCACGCGAGCGTGATATTCAGTTCACTTATTACATCAATGATTACTCACACGATGTCGATGAACATGGCCCGACGCAATTGCAGAAGGACGCACAGTCAGGTCTGATTGACGGCTTGCTGTTATACGGCATTACGACGCCTTATCTGCCTGCGATTTTCAAGTTGGGCTTACCGGTATTGCGCATGACACAAGGTGAGACGCATAATACCTTCAGTTTCAACTACGCCCAATTGATACAGATGGCGGTCAAACATCTGGCCCAACAAGGGGTCAGTGACATTGCAATCTTTGCCAATGATTTGTGCGATGTCGGTCAAAATTTGATGCTTACTTTTGATGCTGCATTGGCTGAATATGATTGTCGCAGTCTCCCGCAATGGCGCATGTCTTTTCCTCGATCTCATTCGCTTGAGTTACGTGGTTATCGCGATTTTATTGAACGCTGGCCACAATGGGAGATCAAGCCCCAGGCTGTGATCAGTACAGACGACAATATGACGCAAGGTATTTACGAAGCGATAAAGAAGCTTGAGCTACGTGTGCCTGAAGATATTTTGTTTGTCTCACATGCCAACCGTGGTCTGACTCAATTTGAAAATCCTTCGATTACACGTATCGAGTTCGATGTGAAGGAAGTCACACAGCGCATGATCCATCGACTCGAAGAACAGATCCTTAATCCGTCCGTTGAACCGGGCCATTTCCAAATTTCACCACGATTGGCCTGAAATTTTGAATCTCCAGGAATCTCTTAT
Organism: Phycisphaeraceae bacterium JB051; assembly: GCA_043101135.1. Classification (GTDB taxonomy): domain Bacteria; phylum Planctomycetota; class Phycisphaerae; order Phycisphaerales; family Phycisphaeraceae; genus UBA7800. The sequence continues at coordinate 5,524 of JBICHS010000637.1, read as the reverse complement.
GAAACGCACTTATCCTATGTCCGTTACGAGCCGCACTGGTTTTACCTTGATCGAACTGCTGGTGGTGATTTCGATCATTGCCTTGCTGATCTCGATTCTTTTGCCATCGCTTGCCGCAGCAAGAGCGCGAGCGCGGCAGGTCAAATGTGCAGCCAATCTCAAACAGTTCGGCGTGTACTTTGCACAGTACGCTACGGAAAACAATGACCGCACACCGCTGAGTGCCAATCAGTACAACACCGCCCCCACGTGGTTCACCGTGATGGCACCATTAATGGGACCTGCATCATATGACTATTCCAACGACCAGTCGTTCTCTATCTGGCAGTGCCCGGAAAACAACAAACAAACCAAGCGCATCGGCACCGGTGGTGGCGAAGCACAAGGCAGCTACATGATCAACGGCTGGGGCTATACCGGCACTGGTGACACTTACACAGGCCGTTTCACCGATACGCGTTTCGGCGACATCTACTGGCCATCGACACTGCATGCCATGCTTGATGGGGCCTTGCACCGGACGGATATTTACCCCAACGACGGCCAAGGCAGCGTCCCTTACGTTACCACCGGTGTGCGTAATGTCCGCTATGCCCACATGGGACAGCTTGAAATGCTCTATGCCGACGCGCATGTTGCGACACTCAAAGGCCCATTGGCCGGTCGTGACGGGGGCAGCGGAGAGTACGGTCATGCCACCGGTTGGAACAACGGCAAGGCATGGTGGAGTCGCCCGTAATCCGCATTGACTTTTAATTTTCAATATCGCTAAAAAAACTGATTAACTTTTGGGAGTTTGTCCATTGAATTTCAAACACTGTTATCCGTCTATTCTCACAATGCTCTTACTGGTCTGTGTCGGGCTGGGGTTCTTTGGTCGGTGTGCAAACGTGCATGCTCAAGCCGACAGACACCCGCGGGTCAACGTGCTGGTTCTGGCCGATGGCGATTTAAAAATTGATAAGACATTGGCCAAACAACTGAAGCAGGAGAACATTCACTTTGTGGCCGGCAAGTTGTCTGACCCGCTCAACGAGCAGATGCTCAAATCCTTTCACACGGTTCTGATTGCCGATTACACCGGCCCGAGCATGAGCTATCTGCTCAAGAAGTACGTCCAGAACTATTTCAACATTCAACAGAACCTAAAGCTCATCGATCGCTATGTCCGCGAAGGTGGGAGCTTTTTCTTTTCGCCGGTCTTTGGCGATGTCCAAGGCGCTATGGCTTACACCCAAATGCTAAAGCCCTATGGCATGAGTGTGCTGCCGTATCAGATTCGGGACCACGAACATCTTTCCGTACGCGAACGTGTCAACGCACGGCCCGATGAATACGGCTGGACCACCAACATCTCCAAACATCCGGCGACCGAAGGTGTTAAACAGATCGTCTTTTCCCAGACCATGTTCCGTTGGGATGACATGTATTCCAACCCGGTCATTCGCCTGCATGACAAGGCCTGGCAGCCTTTGGTCACGTCCATGCCCTCTGCAGTGGCGGCACGCGGTTTTGACTATGTCCGTTGGGAAACCATCGAAGAACAGTCGCCGGTCATTGCCGCAGTGCGCGATGTCGAGAAGGGACGCCTCGGCGTGCTCTCGCCGTGTCACTACTACACCTTCACCAAACCCTATGACGATCCCAAGCATGGCTGGATTCGTGAAAGTCACACCGGCAGGATCGACGGCTCCTTCATGGATAAAGGGATCGAGGGGCATCCCAGTGACGGACGCAAACTGTTGATCAACATGTTCCGTTGGTTGGCCGACGCTGCACGAAAACAAAACATCGGTCAATACGATGCCCAGCAATATGCCGCGTTACCCAAGCCTGAAAATGCACCGACACCCGATTTTCTGTTTCATTGGGACACCCAGAAAAATCCCAACTGGCACAAAATGTTCGTCGGTGCACGCAGCCAATTCAGTGACGGCACCGGCACCATCGCACAGTACGCCAAGGCCGCCAAAGACGCAGGCATCGGCATGCTCTACATGACCGAAACCTTCGAACACTTCGACCCCAAGCAGTGGGACACCTATCGCCAAGCCTGCGCCGACGCCAGTGATGACACCGTCAAAGTCATGGCCGGCCTGGACATTCCCGATCCCTATGGCAATCGTTACCTGCTTCTGAACTCACCCATCTTTCCCCAACCGTTCATGCTCACCGCCGACGGCAAGGCAATGCTCAAAACCCATTACCTGGCATTGACGTTCCCCAACGGCATCGTCATCGCCCACCGACCGTCCACCAGCCCGCTACCCGAAGAGTTACTCAAACACTTCCAGGGGGTCAGCGTCTTTACCTATCGCGATGGGCAAATGATCGACAACAGTCTCTCGGCCTACGAATGGCAGTTGTACCGCTATTCCAACCCGATGCCCTATGTCGTCCATGAAACCTATTCCCCCCAAGCACTCAAAGACGAATCCAATGCCGGTCACCAGCTTTATGCAGCAGCCCCGACTCTAAACGATTTACACTGGTATTTCAGCCCACGCGGCAACGCGCACTTCTGGGAGTCCCCTGTCCCCATGCAGTTGTCCTCCGGGCCGATGGTCAAGAGCTTCGGCAATAAGCCGTTCCTGGAAATCGAGTCCGATGCTCCCATCACCGATGTGAGTCTCAACGAAAATTTCAATCTCTATCGTCGATGGAAACCCAACAGCAAAACCTTCAAAGTCGATCAGGTGAAACTACCCGAAGTACACGTCAATTGGACCTATGTCAACGCCACCGATGCCAATGGGAATAACGTCATCACTGCCGGCAAACACTTCGGCAAGCAGGCACACCACACCTGGCGATGCGGTGACCGACAGAACTGGTGGAGCTTCCCCAATCTGTACACCGGCACCACTATCACGCAATTTCAGCTTGAACTGCCCACCTATTGGACGAAGGAAGGCTCGGGCGGATACAACGGTTTTCCCAATGTCGATGGCCCGCTGCGCGGCGAAAACATGGTGAGTATTCTCGACTTCGCCTACGCAAGCCCACAGGTTTACATTCAAGACTCCTATCTGGATCAACGCTATTACAACAGCACCTACAAGGAAACCGTCTTCGATGCCAAGCCTTCGCAGATGACCAACCGCAGTCGCGTCTTTGAAGCCAAGGTGCGTTATCAGCAATTCCCACCGAACAATTGCAGAGGCAATCTGGCTTCAGCCTTCCCGATGCAAAAGCAGGTCACCATCAAACTCCGCCGCCCCGTCCAGGTGATCGGTGATGTTTTCCCTGCCATCACCAATCTGGACATTCATCACGCTCGCGTCAAGGGGGACATGAACTACGCCTACGCCGACCCGAAGACCGGCAAAGAAATCACCGGCAAACTCACCAAGGGTTACGTCGATCTGCCCAAAGGTGGGAGCATCGGCGGGTTGATCGTGCTCTGTGACGGACTGCGTGTCGATCACAAAGGTAAAGTCGGCTTTGCAGCCCCCGATTACACCAACGGTTCACTGCCCATCGGTCACACATGGGAGGCCAACTTCGTCACCGTCCCGCCCAGCATGGTCCAGCAGTGGCGCAAACTCCTGGGTTTTACAGGTGAAAAACCCTACGAAGTCTCCGTCAGTCAAGGTACGCTCGATCAAAGCAACATGGTGCACCAGGCCGTCGCGCAGAACTTCGGTATCAGCGGGCAGATCGTCAAGACGCTGCCTGAAAGTGAAATTGATGGCATCATCATCGGTTCACTGGTCACGGAATCCACGACGACCAAGTACAAGGCTGTCCCACTGACCGAGTATCGCGTGCCGGTGGATGTGCAGGGAGTCAATTACAACTGGCCGGCCGCCGTCGTGCAGCAAGGCAAACTCCTGATGCCCGTCGATGTCTTTGAAGGCAAGGCCCGCACGCGCTTGGATGTCATGATCGATGGCAGTTTCTACATCGGTAACACACTGATGTCCGATGCCCCGAACCTGCGCATTGCCGTAGTCAAATGGGATGACAAGCAACTGGTCTGTGAAGTGAATAACCCCACCGACAAAGATATCGATGCCAAAATCTGGAGTGCCGCCCAATTGCAGGATCGCTCCAAAGTGCAGGGCAAGGTCAGTGTCGGTGCAGGTCAGTCGAAGATCATCACCATTAAGTAATGCAATCAAGTTAAACACACCCGTCAGTTCCGCCTGTTTTCACTAGGTTTTTTAACCCGGGAGTTGAAACAAAATCCACACTACGGGCGACACCTGATTCAAGGTGTCGCCCCAAGGTGCCTTTCGCGCCGATACATTTCATTTTGCCCACAGGAGACGCTGATGCATTGGTTACACAAAGATCACTGGGGATGTTTGACGGTTCTGATTTGTCTGTTCTTGAGTCAGATAGTTCACGCGGAAGTTTTTCTGGATATCAATTTCAGCGATCAAACCCTGGGAACGCAGATGCTCCGAACCACAGCGGGGACACCGGGTGCGATATTTACCGGCGATGAACCAGTGGGGCAGATCGATGAGACACTTAACAACGACACAGGCAGCCAATGGTGGAGCGGGCGACTCAAAGTCGTCAACTCGACATTGCTAGGCAGCGGCCATGCCATGCAACTCAGCCGCGACAGTACCGACCCACCACGCAAGGCCCCACGCATCCGCTTTCTGCCTGCACGTGTGATCGACTCAAAAATCGCACGTTTTATCACCGTCAGCTATCGCCTCGCAAACAACGATCAACAAAACTCGGGCAATCTCTACAGCGGTCACATCGTCAACAGCGCAGGCGAAAAACTCTTTCGCATTCACCTTAATCGCAGCAACACCTACACGCGCATTTACTACGGCAATACCGGTGGTGATGACAGCACGCAATACGTCAACCTGCCCAGACTCGAAGCCAACGAAATCCGCGATGTTACCATCACACTCGACTTGCTGGCAGGTACGTTCTCCTATCACGCGATTCGCAGTGGCAGCCAAACCGGTGAACTTAATGCAAGTGACCTGCCGTTCTTTGCTGATGCTTCAGTGCATGATGTGGCCAGCCTGGATTTTGGTGATGCGGGTGACATGAATGTTTACGTGCTGGAAATTGACGATATCAAAATCCAGGCCCAAACCTATGCCACACTCCCGACACTTAACTGGCAAGAACGTTCAGACTGGATCAACGTCAAGACCGATATCACGCCCGCGGCGACAGGTGATGGTGTCACTGACGATACAGCTGCGATTCAGGCGGCACTCAACAATATGACACATGGATCAGTACTCTACTTCCCCGCAGGTGTCTATCGCATCAGTCAGACACTTAACATTCTTGACCCCGGTGTCAGGCTTGAAGGACTCTGGCTTGTAGGACATGGTGCCGACACCACACTTGCCTGGTACGGCGAAACCGGCGGGACGATGATGTCCAATCCCGGTGTCGCTCGATCCCAATTCACCGGCATGGTCTTTGACGGTCGCAACATTGCAGCGGTCGGCTTTGACAATAACAACAATTATTTCGACACGCAGACCCGTTGGTCAAAGCTGGCGTTCTACAATTTCACCACCAGTGGCTTCCA
>JBICHS010000636.1:0-4062 GCA_043101135.1 Phycisphaeraceae bacterium JB051 | reverse complement strand
CTGAAGGTTTTGAGTGGTCCCTGGCCGCGACGCATCAGTTCGTTGTGAGCGTAGTAGGTGACCAGTGACGAATCAATGCCACCGGAGAGAAACGCGCCCAGGGGAACGTCTGCTTCAAGTCGGTAGTTGATGGCTTCGGTGATGATGCTGGTGGTGTCATCAATAAGATTCAAATCCGAGCTGTGACGTGAGGGTTCAGGCGGACGCCAGAACGGGTTGGTCTCGTGCTTGCCGGACTTGTAGTCGACAATCATGTAATGCCCGGGCATCAGCTCATGAATGTCATCAAGCAATGAGTCATAGCTGGTATAGCCAAGGCGCAGGTACGTCAGCAGGGCGGATGGGTTGACCTTGGGCACGCCACCGGCAACGGGTGTGAGTAGTGGCGGGATCTGGCTGGCAAAGCAAATGGCCTTGCCGGTCTGGCGAATGAACAGCGGCTTTTGACCGATGCGATCGCGCGCCAGCAAGAGCTTTTGTTTGCCGTCATCCCAGAGTGCAAAGCTGAACATCCCACGCAGACGCTTGGTGAACTGTGGCCCCCATTGACGGTAGGCAAAGAGCAGCACTTCAGTGTCACTGTGATCGGTCTGAAACTGGTGGCCGAATTTTTCCAACTGATCGCGGAGTTCACGGTGGTTGTAAATCTCACCGTTGAAGACGACGGTCAACGTACCACAGCTACCGGTGGCCGCGGCCTGCATGGGTTGCAGACCACCTTCGAGGTCGATGATGGAAAGTCGTGTGTGACCGAAGGCGCACGGTCCGACCACACGAATCTGTTCACCATCCGGCCCACGATGGCGGACGTAATCCAATAGATGATGGACGTCCTTTTCAGAGGAACGCTGGTCATCAAATCGGAGAATGCCTGCAATGCCACACATGATTTTGGGGTGAAGCGACTAGGGACTAGCGACTAGGGACTAGGGGTAAGACATTAAGACACGTTTAATGGTGTATCCTTGTCTTTTCCCTAGTCCCTAGTCGCTAGTCCCTAGTCCCTCATGATCATCCTTTCACCGCATCGGCTTTGATGGACGGGGCCAGACGCAGGTGTAATTCCTGGAGCTGTGCCGGGTCGACTTCCGACGGTGCCATGGTCATCAGGTCCACGCCGTTCTGGGTCTTGGGGAAGGCGATGACGTCGCGGATGTTGGTGGTGTTTTCCAGGTGCATGACCGTGCGGTCCAGACCCAGAGCGATACCACCATGCGGCGGTGCACCAAAGCGCAGGGCATCAAGCAGGAAGCCGAACTTGACCTTGGCCTGTTCATCGGAAATGCCCAGGAGGTTGAAGATCTTGCCCTGTGTGTCCTTGTCGTGAATACGGATTGAGCCGCCACCGACTTCCGAGCCGTTGAGGATGATGTCATAGGCCAGTGAACGAACCTTTGCCGGATCGCTGTCGAGCAGATGCATGTCTTCGGGGTTCGGAGCGGTGAAGGGGTGATGCAAGGAGTCGTAACGGTTTTCGTCTTCGTTGAACTCGACCAGCGGGAAGTCGACCACCCACAGCCATTCCCATTGACCGGGCTTGATCATGTCCAGCTGATGTGCAATTTTCACACGCAGTTCACCGAGCACGCGGTGGACGACGGTGGACTTCTTGTCCACGCCGAAGCAGATGAGGTCGCCGTCTTGCGCTTCCATCTTGGCGATGAGTTCATCGGTGATGGGTTCGAGGAACTTGGCGATACCGGTCGCCAGCTTGCCGCCATCAACCTTGGTAACAGGAAGGCCGCCTGCGCCGAATTGCTTGACCCATTCAGCCAAAGCGTCGGTTTCCTTGCGGCTCATGCTCGCACCACCGGGGACGCGGATGGCCTTGACCAGACCACCATCTTCGATCGCACCCTTGAAGACCTTAAAGTCGGTCTTTTGAGCCAGGTCGGAGATGTTGACCAGTTCCATGCCGAAGCGAAGGTCAGGGCGATCCGAACCAAAGCGATCCATGGCTTCGGCGTAGGGCATCCGCTTGAGCTTGGGTACGTCGACATCCAGAATGTCTTTCCAGAGCTTGCGACAGAGGTTTTCGATGCAGTCCATCACATCGTCCTGATTGACGAAGGACATTTCAACGTCCAGCTGTGTGAACTCGGCCTGACGGTCAGCACGCGGGTCTTCATCACGGAAGCAGCGGGCGATCTGGAAATAACGCTCCATGCCAGCGACCATCAGAATCTGCTTGAAAAGCTGTGGGCTCTGCGGCAGGGCGTAGAAGCTTGATTCCTGCAAACGCGAAGGCACCAAAAAGTCGCGTGCACCTTCGGGCGTGCTCTTACACAGGAAGGGCGTTTCGATTTCCAGGAATTCGTTTTCGTCAAAGTAGTCACGCATGAGCTTGGTCACGCGGTGACGGGTCTTGAGAATTTTCTGCATACGCTGCTGACGCAGGTCAATGAAGCGATAACGCAGACGGGTTTCCTCACCGACCTTGGGGGCTTCGTCAGGAGTGAAGGGCGGGGTGTCGACCTTGTTGAGAATCTCAAGTTCGGAAGCTTCAATTTCGATCTCACCGGTGGCCAGCTTGGGGTTGGCCATACCTTCTTCACGGGCGATGCAGGTGCCCTTGACCCAGATCACGTCTTCGTTGCGCAGACGGTCGGCATTGGCGTGGAGCTTTTCGTCGGAGGGACGGAAGACCAGTTGCGTAATGCCCTTGCGGTCACGGATGTCGATGAAGATCACCCCGCCGTGGTCGCGGTACTTGTTGACCCAGCCAGCCAGGGCGACGGTCTGGTTAACGTGTTCGGAGCGCAATTCCCCGCAGTGGTGCGTGCGTGCCTGCATATGTGTGTATTCCTTCACAGGTGTTATTCAAAATTCACAGTTTCAAAGAGCGACAATGATAACAGGTCGAAATGGGGATTTCGAATCAGCACACTGGATACGGTCGCTGCATCAGGGGATTCTTGAATGAAATTGAAGAAACGTTGGCAACATCAGCCTAAATACGTACACAAATGAGTTATGATGCTCCCCATGCTGCTGATCGGTTCGACATCCATTCTCGGTTATCACATGGTCAAACTAGGCGACAAGAACGTCGTGCCGGTCTGTCATTTGAACTCTGACGCATGGGCACGTGGTTCGGTTCGTGTTGATCTGGATAACCCCGGTGCGTTGGGTGCGGTGGTCAAGACCTATGGCCCGCAGCCGTTGGTCTACGCCCATGCGGTTTGCAATGTCAATAAATGCGAGCAAAACGCGGATTGGGCCTGGGAAGTCAACGTTGAGAATCTCAAACGCTTTCTCGAAAACCTGCCTACCGATCGACGATTGGTCTATCTCTCGTCGGATCACGTTTTCGGGCAGGGGGGACTGTGTGATGAATTGACCATCCCCAAACCAATCAGTGTTTATGGCCAAACGCGTATTGCTGCTGAAAAGCTCGTCCTTGCCCGTCCCAACAGCATGGTGATCCGCACTTCGCTTGCCTTGGGCGATTCACATGACGGGCGTAGTGGCCATTGGAATTGGCTCAATCACCGGCTCGGCAAGGACCTGCCGGTAACGATCATCACCGATGAAGCCCGCACCACCATCTGGGCGCCTGAAGCTGCCTGTCGAATCATGAAGCTGGCCAACAGTCGTGTTAACGGCATGGTGCATCTGTCCAACGATTTTTACATCTCACGTGAACAATTGGCGATTGAACTCTGTGAGATTGGGAATCTGAGCAAACAACTCAAGTATGATCAGCGTGCCAACCAGACCTACCCCCATTTGGGGCAGGTCCAGTTGGTCAGTCGCCGTCATGAAGGCCGTCTGTTGATCAACCCCTTGAAACAGTTGGCACTTCACGTTCGATCGCAATGTCCCATCATCTGATGGAATGGCTATATTTCGTGATGTATGCCCGGAAAGGGTGTTGGTGGGTTAGTCAGGCAGGCTTGGTGCTGCGCCTTGAGCGTACTCGTATCGGTAGTAGAGCTTCTTGAGCGGCTTGGGGACCGTTTCAAAGCAATCTGGACAAATCTTGTCCGTTCGTGGCACGCGGCTGCGCGTCTTGTTCATCGAATAACAGACATCCTGTAAAACCTTGCCACACGCTTGGCA
>JBICHS010000635.1:0-13138 GCA_043101135.1 Phycisphaeraceae bacterium JB051 | reverse complement strand
CAACCATCCACACCCCCGGGAGTTTTTTTGAAGGCACACCCGCGCAGGCCAACCCCGTGGAAGGTGCTGACGCGGTGGGAGCCGGTGACAGTGTTGCAGCCACGTTTCTCGTTGGTGGTGTCCTGCGTAAACCCTGGCAACAGGTGGCGGACTTGGCCAACAAGGTTGGAGCGTTCGTTGCTTCCCAACCCGGTGCCACGCCAAACTTGCCTGAAGAACTGATTGATCAGATGTGAATTTTGTTCAAGACAGTTTTTACCGCCAAGACGCCAAGATCGCCAAGTTAAGAGAGAAATCATTTGATTTATTGTTGTCACAAGATCACAGAGATCACTGAGATGGTAAAAGCCAAATTGAATTAAGACTCTGTGCTCTCTGTGACCTCTGTGGTTAAAGATGTCTTTCTCTGCCTTGAAAACTTGGCGTTCTTGGCGTCTTGGCGGTTCAATAATCACGTCCCGTATTTCCAGTCACGTTACGTTATTATTGGTTCAACCCCCAAACACCCGATACAATCCCTGTTTAAACCCCGTATCGGAATGAAGAAGAAAAAATGACCGACGAATCGACACCCAAAAAGAATTTCCTCACCGAAGAGATCGAAGCGGACTTTGCTTCCGGTCGCTACACCGGCACGATCCTTACCCGCTTCCCACCTGAGCCCAACGGCTACCTGCATATCGGCCACGCCAAGGCCATCTGCATCGACTTCGGCCTTGCTCAGCAATACGGTGGGGGTACCAACCTCCGCATGGATGACACCAACCCCTCCAAGGAGGAACAGGAATACATCGATGCCATCCAGGACGACATCCGTTGGCTCGGCTACGAGTGGAAGAATCTGCTTTATGCATCCGACTACTTCCAGCAGCTCTACGACTGGGCCATCGAACTGATCAAAGCGGGGCTTGCTTATGTCGACGATCAAACTGCTGACGAAATGCGCGCCAATCGTGGCACACTCACCGAGCCGGGCAAAAACTCCCCGTTCCGTGATCGCAGTGTCGAAGAAAACCTCGACCTGTTCACACGCATGAAAAACGGCGAGTTTGATGAAGGCACCCGCGTGCTCCGCGCCAAGATCGACATGGCTAATCCCAATATCGTCATGCGCGATCCGACGATGTACCGCATCATGAAAGCCCATCACCCGCGAACCGGTGACAAGTGGTGCATCTATCCCATGTACGACTATGCGCACGGCCAAAGTGACTGGCTTGAAGGCATCACCCATTCGCTCTGCTCGCTGGAGTTCAAGAACAACCGCCAGCTCTACGAATGGTTCATCGACCGCATTGCCGAAGTCTCCGGCTTCCCCGAAGGTGTCCAGCACAAGACGCGTCAGATCGAGTTTGCACGTGGCAACATCAGCTATATGATCACCTCCAAACGCAAGCTTCTTAAGCTCATCACTGATGGCATCGTCGAAGGTTGGAACGACCCGCGCATGCCAACGATTCGCGGGATGCGTCGTCGCGGTTTCACCCCCGGTAGCATCAAACGCTTCTGGGATGAAGCCGGTGTTGCAAAACGTGAAAACCTGCTTGAGTATGCCAAGCTTGAAAGCTTCCTGCGTGATGAACTTAACAAGATCGCCCAGCGTCGTATGGCTGTGCTCGACCCGATCAAACTCGTCATCACCAACTACCCCGAAGGTCAGGTGGAGATGATGGACGTGCCCAACAACCCGGAAAATGCGGATGACGGCAAGCGTCAGGTTCCCTTCTCCGGCGAACTCTACATCGAACGCGAAGACTTCATGGAAGATGCCCCCCGCAAGTTCTTCCGCTTGTCCGTTGGCAAGGAAGTCCGCCTGCGTTGTGGTTACTGGGTGACGTGTACCGATGTGGTCAAGGATGACGAAGGCAACATCACACAGCTTAACTGCACCTACGATCCGCAGACCCGTGGTGGCAACAACCCGCCACCGGACGCTGACGGTAAACAGCGCAAGGTCAAAGGCACGTTGCATTGGGTCTCCGCCGCCCATGCCGTTGATGCCGAGGTTCGGTTGTATGAGCACTTGTTCACGCAGCCTAAGGCCGAGGCTGGTGAACTGATGGACAACATCAATGTCGATTCACTGAAAATCGTCAACGCCAAGATTGAGCCATCACTTGCTGATGCCAAACCCGGTGACGCGATTCAGTTTGAACGTCTGGGCTACTTCACCCCCGACATCACCACGAGTGCTGAAAAATTGGTGTTCAACCGCACCGTGACACTCAAAGATTCCTGGGCAAAAATGCAGAGTAAATGACATGACAACCACCGGGCCGATTCGGACAACCGACAATCAACATCGGTTACTTGATGACAACGGAGACTACTTTTTCTGGTGCGGTGATACCGCTTGGAATTTGTTTGCTTCGTTGGATCTCGATGAAGCGCGTCGGTTTTTGACAGTGCGCGCCCAGCAGGGATTCAACGTCATCCAGGCGGTTGGTTACTTTGAGCATGACTGTCGGCATCGCCCTGCACACATGGGCCAATGGGTCATGCACGATCAGGACCCGGCCAAGCCCAATGATGCTTATTTCGATCATGTCGAAAAGGTCATGAACATTGCTGACTCGGTGGGGCTGCACATTGCCTTCGTCCCAACCTGGGGGCATCTGGTGAGTCCGATGTGGGCAGGGGGCAATCCCTTGTTCAACGCGGAAAAGGCCCGGATTTATGGGGAATATCTCGGCAAGCGTTTTGGTGACCGCAAGAATCTGATCTGGGTCAACGGCGGGGATCGCCCGATCAACTCCGAGACAGAACTGGAAATCTGGCGTGCATTGGCTCAGGGCATCCGCAGCACCGAGTCGATCCGTCACCTGATGACGTTTCACACCTGTGGCTTTCGCTGCTCCTCGGAGTTTGTCCACGACGAACCCTGGCTGGACATGAACATGCAGCAGTCGGGGCATGGTCGATTGCTTGACCGCGTGGATCAACGCATTGCCAACACGTTGTCGTTGACACCTGCCAAGCCGGTACTTGATGGTGAGATTTGCTACGAGGATCACCCGATATCATTTCGCGCTGCCAATGGTCGCTTTGGTGATTGGGATGTGCGTGTGGCAGCCTACCGTTGTGTCTTTTCCGGTGGTTGTGGTGTGACTTACGGTGCAAGCGCGATCTGGCAGTTTTACTCCGGCCGATATCCCGCCATCATGGGCTCGGTCCCGAGCATGGATTGGAAGCAGTCAATGTACCTGCCCGGCGCCGCACAAATGGGCTATCTCCGCCAACTCATGGAACGCTTTTCCGACAAGTCGCTACAGCCCTGTGGCTCGATTTACAACCAGTCGGATTACGACGGTGAAGCGGCATGCACCCTGCGTGATGGCATCGTTGGTGAACCGGATGCGCAGTGTATGCTGACCTACCTGCCGGTGACTTCGCCTTTTTATCAGTTTGATTTATCACAGATGGGCCGCGAAGAAATCTGTGCCACGTTTTTCGACCCACGCACCGGCCAGACCGAGCCAGCAGGCGTCTACCAACGCGCTAAACAAGTCCAACTCAAAGCCATGCCCGACCACGGGCGCGATTGGGTGTTGATCTTCGAAGTGTTGTGAGGTTTGCCAAGCTTTAAGTCACTGCTTATCGCATGTGCTAAAGAACGATCATGAGTCACCACGTTAGAGCCTGATATCACTGCCGTCACACCCGCTCAGGGACATGATGCATGTTGTCTCACAAGTATTTGTGTATCTTGTGACGATTGATGATTTCAGGCAGCTAACTGACGCGACATCACTCTCGATAAAATTGAGCACCGGGTGTAAACCCGGTGCCCCCTTGGGTAAACGTATGCACAACGGGCACCGAGTTTACACCCGGTGCTCAACTTTGAAAATGACATGCATCATATCCCTGTGCGGGAATGACGAAACTTGAGAGTTAAACAGGAGACTGAATCAAACGCACAGCAACGCGACGACAGTGATCGTTTCTGATTTTTTCCACCGTCATTTTTCCTGCATGTTCCCCAAGCTCAATTCCAAAGGTTACAATCGGCAACCATGTCCGAATTCCCTACACCCCGTGTGTCCATTTTGATTCCCAACTACAACAACGGTGCGCAAAGCTCGCGTGACGGGTCGGTGAATCTGATTCTGGATTTGATCAATAGCCTTGAAAAAACACTCAAAACCGACCCCACGCCGTTTGAGATTCTCGCTTATGACGATGGCTCGGATGATGACAGCTTGGAGACGTTGCGCGCGTGGTCGAAAAAGACGTGGTCCAACGGTCGCCCGTTTTTGGAGCTGACCGAAGATGAGCACTGTGGCATTTTGGCGATCACTGCCAACAAGCTTTCGCGCATGGCCAAGGGGGATATCCTCTCGCGGCTGGATGGTGATGTGATCTGCCTGACGGACAACTGGGTGAGCAAGCTCGTTGAATACATGGATCAGCCGATTGATCGGTTGGGGGTGATCGGTCCCAAACAGCTTAAGCCGAACATGCGCATTCATGCCTTTGGTGATTTTGTCGTGCACCCGCATGGTTACATTCACTATGCCAACAACCTCCCGCGTCATGCCGTGAAAAGACCGTTGGAGGTCGATCACGTGATGGGCTGTTTTTACTGTTGCAAGAAAGCAGTGTTCGAGGACATCGGCGGGTATGACGAAGACTTTCTGCGTGGGCAGACAATCGACTTTGGTCTGCGTGCACGCAAAGCCGGGTGGCGTGCCTTTGCGGTTCCCGATATTGAGTTCATTCATAATCACGTCAAACGCGAAGACCGCAAGACCCGGGCGGACACCAACGAAGGTTTGAACTACACCATGGACGTGTTCCAGAACAAGTGGGGCTTTTCCCGACTCTCCCCGGACATGGAGGCGATTGCCAAGCAGTACGAAGGTTCACCGCTGCTGTGGAACAAGCACTTCTTCGGCCCCACCGCGTTTAAGCCACGCATGGAGCCGTTGGAGCAGATCGATTTTACTCAGAGTGATTGGGCTCGTTACGCCAATGACAAGGCGTTTCAAAGCAAGATCAATGTTCGCATGCAGGCGACGATTGATGTCATCAAGCAGAGCAAGATCGTCCCGCAACCGTTGGTATTGATCGGGCAGGGCGATGGTTTATTTGCTCATCTCTATGCTCATCAGGGTGGCAACATTGTCTGTTACGATGACCGCCCCGGCCGCGTTGCCTTTGCCCAGAAATGTATCGCCAACCAGAAATATCCCGGCCAGCGTCCGACGTTCAAGACACTGGGTGAGGGGGGTAAGATCGATTTGCCCGATGCGTCGGTGGATCAGATTCTCATTGATGGTTTACTGGAGCGTTACCCCAACCCCGTTGCGGTGATCCGTGAGACGGTCCGCATCCTCAAGCCCAACGCGTTGATGGTGGTCGTTGCCAACCGGCGACCGGTGTTCGAAGGTGAGGATCCGACGGACCCTGCGACGTTCGTGAGATTGATGACCACGGATCGGCATTTCATCTGGATGGAGCTGATCAACCTGGTCAAAGCCACCGGGGCAGGGAAATTGGACATTGCCATCGATATTTTTAAAGATGACCCCTCCCGCGACATGGTTTTGATCGTACGTCGCAATCCTGATTGAGTTTATGACATCGTCGGTTTGTCAGGATTTTAAGGCCTATAAAACAGACCGAATTGTCATTAATAGAAAATTGGGCAAGTCTTATAGGCATCACCGCCATCTGGACGATATGGTTTATTGAAGACGTACATCCGTTTGGACGGCCCGGTTTGAGATGGCGATGACGGTCATGGCCACAAGTTGGGGCGCCACCTGAATCTGTGTTGGCAATCACAGCAAAGCCCCAGAACAAGGGGGGTGGATCATGAGTCAAATCGGAACAGGCGTTGCCGCAGGTGTGGCACAAACCACCTACCAGGCAGGCGATGTCAATAACCGTAAAACCAAAGAAGTCCGCGACAAGGATCGCAAGACCGAGCGTCTGAACGACCAGTTTGAGCAGCACATGCTCGCGCTGGACGAAGGCGATGCCGACGGCGATCAAGCACCCACCCAATTGCGTGTCAATGAACAGCTGCCTCAGCATCACACCGTGCAAACGGAGATGAAAAGCTACACGCATTCAACCCAGCAACCCCCGCAGGCGCAGCAGCAGCCCGACGACGATGAGCCCAAGAAGCATCTGGACATCCAGGCATAAGTCAACCGTTTGCGGTTTAGCGCGATCTCACAAAATCCCAATCGTTGCGGTATCATGACCACATGTTAACTGCGGTCATCATCGTTCTATCTCTACTGCTTCTGATCCTTGCCATCGTCACCGGTGCGCTGTGGGTTTCGCGTAAGCATCTTTCAGCTCAGATCACCACGCTGACCACCGAGCGTGATACTGCTCGTGAACAGGCAACTGCATCGAGCAGTCAAACCTCTGACCTCAAGACGCAATTGGAGCTCACTCGCCAGGAACTCACGCAGAAGACCCAGGCTTTTGAGGATGCACAGAAACAAGCCAAGGACACCTTCGCTTCGCTTGCCAATGAGACGCTCAACAAGACCTCCGAGCAGTTTCTGCAGCTAGCCAAGAAGTCGCTTGAGTCTGAGAACAAAGACGCGACTGCAGCATTGGAGCAGCGCAAGCAGGCCATCGAGTCCATGCTCAAGCCCATTCGTGAGCAACTTGAACAACATGCCAAAGCGGTCACCGAAATGGAGAAAAACCGCGAAGGTGCGTATCAAGGTCTCCGCCAGCAGATCACCAACCTGCTCGAATCGCAGCAACACCTTTCCCAGACCACAACGCAGCTGAGTACCGCCCTCAAGGGCTCATCCGCAACGCGTGGTCGTTGGGGTGAACTGGCTCTCCGCCGCATCGTCGAGCTTGCAGGCATGGTCAACTACTGCGACTTCGACGAACAGGTGAGTATCTGGAAAGGCAACGATCAGCAGCGCCCGGATATGGTTGTCCATCTGCCTTCGGATCGCAGCATCGTCATCGACTCCAAAGCCGTTGGCGAAAGTTATCTCAAAGCCATGGAGATTGATGACGAGCAGCAACGCACCGAACTGATCAAGCAACATGCCAATCAAATCGAAAGCCGCGTCCGTGATCTGTCGCGTAAGGATTACACATCAGGCTTCACCAACGCGCCGGACTTCGTGGTGCTCTTTATCCCCGGCGATAGTTTCCTGCCACCCGCCATGCAGGCCAAGCCGATGTTGGTCGAAGACGCTTTGAGTAAAGGCGTGGTCATCGCCACGCCGTCGACATTGGTGTCACTACTGAAGGTCGTCGCCATGGGTTGGCGTGAACAGCAGCTCGCAGAGAACGCTCAGAAAGTCACCGAGCAGGCGACGGTTCTGCACGAGCGTGTTGCCACCGTCATCGGCCACATGGAAAAACTCGGCAAATCGTTGGACACTGCGGTGAGTCATTACAACAAAATGACCAGCAGCTTCGAGTCCCGTGTGTTGGTCTCCACCAAACGCCTCGAAGAAATGGGCATCAAGTCCGCCAAGCAGTTACCCGAAGCTTTACCTGAGTTGGAAGCCGCCCCGCGCGAGTTAAAGTCGATCGACAATGGCGATGTGTAGTGCAATTGATCGATCAGCTTGCCTTGTTAAAGTCCGGCGGTCCCTTTTGTGGCCTTTGCTTTTGCTTTTGACATTTGATCTTTAACTCAAACAGTTGGTCATCAAGTTCACATGCGTTGACGAGCCATGAGTGATCGCCTTGGCCGGCATGTTGAAAGCCTGTCCACGGGGTTGGTGGGTTGTGCCCGGTGGAGCCCTGACTGCTGTGACCATGTTCCTGATACACGCTGATCGTGTGTGTGTATTTGCCTTCGGGGATCGTTGCAGGGGTAATCACCGTGCTCACCAGGATGAGCTTTTCTGGTTTGTCCGTTGCTTCACGCACCTTGGCATACCACATCACCGGCTGACCCAGTGACGTTTTAATGACCCACTCCTCATCGTCTTTGAGTAGTGGAATCCCCATGTGTTCAAAGCTTTTTTCCGTTGCTTGGGGCGCTTCCCATTTTTTATCACCTGTCAGCTCGCGGCCGAGTTCTTCAATCTTTTTCTTCCACTTGCTCGAATCCAGCATTATCGCAACGCCTGCAACCATCTCCAATCGCTTGAGCGCTTCTTCTTTGTTTTTGTCGTATCGCAGATACTCAATGACCTTGAGTTCCACTTCCATTGGCAAGTTGCCTTGCTTCATGAACCGCTGAGCAAATTCACCACGCAGTTCACGTGACATGGTCTGATAGAAGTACAGCCATGTCGTCATGGACAATCCATTTTCAGCCAGCAATTGAGCATAGATTGGTTTGAGGTCGTCGCGATCCATCGAATCGCTGTACCGGATAAATACATCCACCGGTTTGCCTGCTGGGATTTTGCTGTCTTGGCGGACTTCAAATGCTTCGACCATCGCGCGATCCTTAAACGCACGCAGATAGGTCCCCGAGTTTTCATCCTTTCGAACTCGATATGCATTGATTCTCCAGCCCGCATCCTTGAATTGCTGATGCAGCTTCTCAAACATCGCAGCCGAAACTTCCGGGTTCTGCGGCTGGGCGAACCATGTCGTGAGATTATGACGCAGTAATCCATGGCTGCTATGCAATTTCTTGAGCGTTGGGTGATCGGGCAAAGGTAAGTCTGCAATCACCGGCTTGTAAGCAGGGATCAACGCATCGGGAATCTGCACTGCACCGCCGAATCCCTTGGCCTTCTCGTCAATGAGTTTGATGATGGTTTTGGATAACTGCTCAGTGATATCTTTGATCACACTGTCATATTGGGCGTTGGCCGACTCATAGCCGGTGGACGTGCTTTTGTGATCCAGCTGCATATTGGCATTGAGTCGAATCACCGGCGGGGTCATGTCATCCGAATAACCCCAGGTGCTGTTGCCAAGCTGTTGTGAGAAATGCGCGGTAACCTTGGCCTGAACATCACGACCGGTGACAAGCAAGCCCGACTCTTTGAACTGGGGCATGTCCAGCGTGAGATACATGTCCGGCACCAATTGTCCATCTTCGAGCCACGGCGTTTTTGCGTTGGCATCAATGACAGTGATTTGTTCAATGGGCATCAAAGCAATGAGTTTATCCGTCAGCAGGGATTCAACGCCTTGCATGATCGGGTGGTCCGAGCGATTGATGAGCATGATCCTGCGACAGAGAAACATGCTCTTGCCACTGTGGTTGGTTGAATAGCTGTGGGACATGCTGTTGCTGGCTTGAATCTTCGTTGCCTGGAGTTTTAGTTCAGGGACAACGTTTGAATCCTTGGGCGCAGGGACGAAAGTCACCAGCACCAAAGAGACCAGCAGGATCAGTAAGACACTGCCGACGACCTTGGCGACTTTGCGTCGATACCACGGCTTGGCAGATGGACTTTGATTGTCGTTTTGTTCCACGGAAGTTCTCAATTGGCAAGGCATGACAAGCGGAGATCATGCGTGATCAGGTAAGGCCCGCAGGCCGTCTCACGGCGTTAAGGCTAAGTGTAATGCAATGCGCTCTCACGTGCGCGGGAAAGATTGATGATTGTGCACAGGTTTGGGAGAGCGCGCTAAACCGCAAGCGGTTTGCCATTGCGAGATCAAAGGCAGATTGCACAGAGGATTTACAGAAAAAACTTCCGGGGGCCGGGGGGTTACATCACTTCTTCGAACACCGGGTGGTAATACGCGGTGCCGCTGACGTTTTGCATAGCGATGGGGTCGAGGACCAGGATCATGAAAGCTTCATCGGGGATGCCGACCCATTGGCAGCGAATGTTACGCAGCGATGCGGGGACGAAGCCAAAGCGTGGGTAGTAGTCGACATGACCGAGCACGATGACATAGGGCATTTGCATGTCCGCCATGTGGTTGATGCCGGCCTTGAGCAGCTTCGTGCCGATGCCTTGGATTTGAAAGTCTGGATGCACTGCCATCGGCGCCAGGCCCATGCCCTGGACGTCTTCGGTGGGCATGTGGATGGAAGCAGGGGTGAAGAGGATATGCCCGACGATTCGGCCGTCTTCGTTTTCTGCAACAAGGCTGACGAATGGCTGGGCATGTTCGCGAAGATGAGCGACAAGAAAAGCTTCATCATGGCGTTCAAATGCCAACAGGTTCAATTCCGTGATCGCTTCGATATCACCGGGTTGTTCAAGACGGATCTGCAAGGCTGACTCCCTTAGTACATCGTCCATCTTACCGGACCTTGCAGGCCACGCCAATAAGGTTCAATCACGGGTTGCGTTTGTTTTGTTCCTGTTGTTCTGTTTGGAACAGTTGTTCGAGCAGTTAGCCGTTTGGGGCAGGCGATGCCAGAGCGATGATGATGTGGGGGGAACCTATTCGACTTGGCGAACCATAATCTTGCTTGCAGCGGTCATGCCCAAAGTTACCGGCTCAGAGTCGGGTGACTTGATGGTGATGGCATCGACGACTTTATCGTGCGAGAGGATGGTGATCGGCGTGCCGGGGCGGAGGCCGTGTTCATGCATGAACTGCAAAAACTCACGTCCCTGGTCGGTGATCCTTGCAACCGTTAACTGCTTGTGATCGGTGCTGTCAGCAAGACTCTGCAGCGGGGCAGGCATGTGTGTCCCTTTGGCGGGGGGGATCGGGTCGCCATGCGGATCAGTGTCAGGATGCCCCAGGTAATCGTCCATGCGTTCAAGGACTTTGTCAGAGATCGCATGCTCAAGGACTTCTGCTTCATCATGTACTTCCGACCAGTCGAGTCCCAGTGCTTCGACGAGGAATAACTCGAGCAGTCGATGTCGCCGGAGGATGTGCAAGGCCAGTGTTTGACCTTTGTCGGTGAGTTTGACACCTGAGCGGGGTTTGTAGTCCACGAGGCCTGAGTCTGCCAGGGTTTTGATCATGGACGTACACGTCCCGGGCACAACATCCATGGCTTTGGCCAGCTTGCCCATCGCAACGGTCTTGGTGGTCGTGCGCTGTTTTTGCTGTTGCAGATAGATCGTCTTCAGATAATTTTCAACAGTGCTCGTGGGCATGTATTCTCCGGGCTGGACGCGGTTAACCATGTGTAATTTACCCGCTGATGCGTGTGCTTGCCAATGTAAACGGAATTTGCCGCAGAGACGCAGAGAACGCAGAGGTAGGACAGGACAAGGCAATCATGTTCAATGCTTTGTGAACTAAAAACGTGAATCAATCGGTCTTTGTCTTGCGGTATTTCTCAATTGGATTGATTCATCTCAAAGCTTGCAAACCTGTCTTATCTCTGTGTTCTCTGTGCCTCTGCGGTTAAAAATGGATCTTACGGATATGCGAATGAGGCGGTATCTGAGTAATATACGCCCCATGCAAGCAGCTATTCTTTCCATCGGTGATGAACTGGTGCTCGGCCAAACCGTCGACACCAACTCCGCGTTTCTCTCAGCCCAACTGGCTTCAAAGGGAATCATGACCCTGCTCCACCAGACGGTGGCTGATGACATGCAGGCCATGGTCGACATGATCGACTATGCTTCCCAACGCGTGGAACTGATCATCATCTCCGGCGGGCTGGGGCCGACCGATGACGACCTCACCCGGCAGGCATTGGCCCAGGCGATGGGTGTTGAACTGGTGATGGATGAAGGGCAACTGCCGGAGATTGAAGCAATCTTCAAACGTCGTGGTAAAGCCATGCCCGACCGCAACAAAATCCAGGCCTACCACCCCGTAGGCACCACCATGATCACCAACACCTGTGGCACGGCGCCGGGTATCATTGCCAAGCTCAACAAGGCAACCATCTATGTCACTCCCGGCGTCCCCAGTGAAATGAAACGCATGTGGGAATTGAGCATTCTCCCCGATGTGCTCAAGCTCGCACCGTCCAAGCGATTCATTCAGACCATCAAGGTCAATACCTTCGGCCGTGGCGAAAGCACTGTCGCAGAAGAGCTGGGCGAACTCTTTGACCGCACACGCAATCCCAAGGTCGGCACCACCGTCTCCAAAGGCATCGTCTCCGTACGCATACGCAGTGAGTTTGAGTCTGACGAACGAGCCCAAACCGAATTGCTCAAGACCGTCGAAGCTGTCAAAGACAAACTCGGCAGCATCGTCTATTCCACGCAGGAAATCACCATTCAGGAAGTTCTCGTCAACATGCTCAAGGAACGCAACATGACCGTGGCAACCGCGGAAAGTTGCACCGGCGGGCTCATCGCCAAGTTCCTCACCGACATTCCCGGCTCGTCATCGGTGGTCAAAGGTGGTTGGGTGACCTATGCAAACGAAATGAAGATGCGCGAACTGGGTGTCCCTCAAGAGATGCTCATCAAACATGGCGCAGTCAGTGAACCCGTTGCGTTACACATGGCTAAGTCCGCCCGAGATCAAGCCGATTCCGATCTGGCTGTCAGTGTCACCGGCATCGCAGGGCCTGATGGTGGCAGTGATGAAAAACCGGTCGGCACCGTCTGGATGGGCATCGCAGACCGCGACGGCGTCACCGCCCGCAAGTTCCTCTTCAACGGCACCCGGGACACCGTCCGCGACCGCACCGCGAAGATGGCCTGCCAAATGCTCCGCATGAAACTGCTCAACGAAGACGACACCGCGATGACGATCGGCTAACGCAAACCGGGGGGCTTTCGAATTTCGAATTTAAAAACCGCTTGCGGTTTAGCGCTCCCAATCGTGAACGGAATCTGTTGATCGACGAATCTCGCGGGCGCCCGCTAAACCGCAAGCGGTTTAAAATGCGCACGAAATCCGAAATCCGATTCTCACTTCATCTGCTTCAACAACGACGGCATGTCGATCACGGCAATCCCACTCACCGAGTCGGCCATCGCATACGGCAGCACCAGCATATCTTTGTGGAGCATCGCGCCACAGCTGTAGAGCACGTTGGGGACGTAGCCTTCACGTTCGGATTCATCCGGTGCCATCAGCGGTTCTTTGAGATGGCCGATCACCTTCGTCGGATCTTCCAGATCAAGCAGGATCGCGCCAAGCACATATCGGCGCATGGGGCCAACGCCATGGGTCAATAGCAGCCAACCTTCAGGCGTCTCAATCGGTGAGCCACAGTTACCCAGCTGCACCAGGTCCCAAGGCAACTCAGGGACTTGAAGCAATTCCGAGTCACCCCAGAAGTGAATATGATTGGATCGGGAGATCGTGATGTCCTGGCCGTTCTGGCGACCGATCA
>JBICHS010000634.1:0-4265 GCA_043101135.1 Phycisphaeraceae bacterium JB051 | reverse complement strand
TTGCCCAGCCATACGGATCTGATTTTCAAAGCCAACACCTTTGTCCGCAAGGTTGATGAGCAAGGTCCGTTCACGCATGTCTTTCTCAACAAGGGTGCACTCACCCGCACCACCGACAAAGCGATCCGGCTTGAAGGCTTGTCACTGATTGTCAACGACATGGACGTGCGAACGTTCCGCGAAGTCTTCGGGCTTCATGGTCAGGTTGCGTTTTTTCATGTTCAGGACCTGCGCATTGAGCGCTTCCGCTGTGATGATGTTGGCAAGATTCAGTACTGCATTCACATCTGTTCCTTTGAAGATGTCATCGTCAACGACGTGATCATTCGCGGCAAAAAAGATGGTGTCCACTTCGGGCGTGGCAAGCGTTTTGTCGTCAGCAACGGTGTCTTTGAAACCGGTGATGATGCGATCGCGCTTAATGCTCATGACTATGATGTGGGCAATCCTGAGATGGGCTGGATCGAAGATGGCGTGGTCGAAAAATGCGTTGACCTGGATGACGGTCGTGAGATCGGCTTTTTCTGTCGCATCATTGCTGGCGCATGGGTGGATTGGTTCGAAGGCATGCAGGTGCAAAAGTCCGACACCGTGGTAAGTAACGGCCGGCTTTACCGCGTTCGTGCTGAGGTTGATGGCCGGTTCTTTACATCGACCACACAGCCGACCCATGAGCAGGGTGCGCAGGAGCTTGATGGCATTATGTGGTACATGGTCCAGGACGATGTGACCTACACCGCAGGCGTGCGCAATGTTGTCTTCCGCGACATCACGCTCAAGAATCCGCGCGTCGGCTTTTCAGTGCATTATGACAGTGGCAAGTTCAGCCGCTCGTATTACCCCAACGCACCCTTGCCGCTGCAGCAGGGCATCGTGCTCGATCGTATCCACGTTGCACACGACAAGCCAGGCAGTCTGCTCAACGTCAACACGCCCATTGATTCGATCACCATTGTCAACAGTCATATCGGCAAGAGACTCGCTGTCTTCCGCAAGACCGAAGACATGGTCCACGAAGAGCCCATGACTGTGTTCCTTAATGGATGCACCTTCGCCAAGCCCGGCGTGACGCAGATGCTCTTTAGTGATGATCAACGCGACATCCATCTCAAGACAGCCAACAGCGTGATGCTCCATCCTGATGCAATACTGCAGATCGAGAAGGGGCCTGCGAACCTGACGGTGGATTCAGACCTTGCCGATCGCATTGAATATGTCTGAGTTGATATGACTTGAGGCAATGGCAGTATTGAAGCACATAACAAAATCACACAACCGTGTCCCTCTCAGGGCACGGTTTTTTTTATGCTTATGGCATTAGGCTTTGGCATGCATGTGGCCCCCTTGCATCAACGTCGTGTGATCGATTTTCCAACGGTCGCATGGCTGAGCATTGACTGTGATGCTTTGGCACTTCTCAACATCACCATCTCGGGTGATCGTCCATTTTGCCCCATTTTCAAGGTGTATTTCAGCCTTGGGGAACAGGGGGACATTGAGGTGATACGTCGGATTGCCCGGGCACATGGCAAAGAGCCCCAGCGCGTGAAGCACGTACCACGCGCTCATCTCGCCATTGTCTTCATCACCGGGAAAACCGTCAGGCGTTGCGTGGTAATGCTCGGTAAGCACCTTGGTGATCCACTGGCTTGCAAGGTCCGGCTGGCCTGCTTCGGTGAAGAATTCAAGCACGTGATGCACCGGCTGATTGCTTTGAGCGTATTGGCCGAGGTTGGCCATTGCCATCTCTGTCATCTCGTGAATCTCACGCGGGTAGTCGCCTTGCTCAAAGATCGGCTGCATGGTCATCATCTGCTGGAGCTTTTCGATCACCGCGTCGTGACCGCCCATCAGTTCGATGAGCCCCTGCGGATCGTGAGGCACAGCCCATGATGCCTGCCAGGGACCGCCTTCGATGTAGTCACGTGTCCATGCAAACTCGCGGAAAGGTTCGACCCATTGCCCGTTGCTGTTTTTAGCACGCATGAATCCAACATTGCTGTCATACAGGTGTTGGTAATTTTGTGCTTGCTTGCGGTATTGGTTTTCGATGTCGGTCTTCCCGAGCTTGGCTGCAAGCTGAGCAATGCAGTGATCGTTGTAAGCAAAGTCCAATGTCCGTGCGACGGCATGATCGGTTTGATCCGATGCAACATAGCCTTGCTTGATGTAATGATCGACACCCAATCGCCCACGCCCGCCGGTGCTGTCGCCTGTTTGCGTTGCATCCTTGAGCATTGCTTCCAAGGCCAATTCCCAATCCACGTCTGCGATGTCTTTGACCGCTGCGTCTGCCAGGACGGAGGCTGCATGCGTCCCGACCATGCAGTTGTGATAGCCCGGCGAAGCCCACTTGGGTAGCCAGCCACCTTCGCGATACGCATTAAGCCAGCCTTGGAGCATCAAGCTCAATCGTGATGGGCAGAGGACCGTCAGCAGCGGGTAAAGCGTGCGATAGGTATCCCAGAAACCGTTATCGGTGTACATCGGGCCATCGTGAATCTGGCCATCAAATGGACTGTAATGAATCAACTTGCCCTGCGTGTTGACCTCATCAATCGCGCGTGGGTAAAGCAGGCATCGGTACAGGCAGGAATAAAACGTCTGCTTTTGCTTAAGGTCATCGGACTGAATTTCGATGCGGCTTAGCAATTCATTCCATCGTGCTGTGCCTTGCTCACGTAGCTCATCCAACGAGTACGATGCTAACTCCTGTTTCATGTTTTGCATGGCTTGTTCGTGACTGATGAAACTCATGCCAATGGATAGTGTCACCGGTTCGTTGGGCAGCGTTGCAAGTTGCATGACCGCTGAGAGCGCATCGCCATTGCATTCACTGTCCGTTGAGATCGGCTGCCCATTTGCATCAAGCCACTGCGTTGTCGAGATGGCTTGGGAGCACTGGATTACAAAATACATTTTGAAGTTGCCCGGTGCTGCGCCACTATGATGAGCCGTGGTCCCAAGCAGACGATTGTTTTTGGCGTCGAATGCAAATGTCGTCTGCCCCGGCAAAGTCCGTAGCTTGATCGTGCAACGTTCGTCACTTGGCAGGTCCAACTGCATCATCGCGCATCGCTGTGTCGGTACCAGTTGCATCGTCGTGCGAATGCTCGGCAGCGTTACCCGCATGTGATGCGGCGCCAATTGCTGATCCTCAACGTCATACGGGTACACCGGCAAAGCAGGATGATCGCACCAGTCACCCACCAGCGGCGTGAACACCAATGGTGCGTAGTCCCGCATCCAGGGTGAGGGCTGATGCGTCGCGCGAATGCCGCGGAATGTCTTGTTGCGGTAGCTGAAAAACCACTGGCTCTCCTGCGTCTGAATCGACCACGCGGTCATCCCCCAGGGCATCGTGACCGAGGGGTAAGTATTGCCATTGGAAAAGTCATGTTCCGAGTCGGAACCTTGCAGTAGATAAACGTAATTTAACGGCGTTTGGGGCATGGGGCACTTCGAGTTTAAATGTGTGATTGGTTCGGGCAAAATCATGTTATGCGCATAAATTGGCAGTCCGAAAGTATAGGCGGCTACCGGCTCGCGAGCAAGGCTTTTTGCGGGGATGGTGTTGTTGGGGTTAAAAGCGTTTAAGTTGCTTGAAAAAATAAAATTAAATTTATTTTAGAACGGTTTTTGTGCTCGTTGTTTGCAACAATTTAATCACGTCGTTTAACCGGGTTGTCTTGACATTGTGCGCTTTTAGATCATAATTCTTTAATTTGTACGCATAAATTTGTTCCCCCTATGACCAAGACACCACGCTACATTCAGATCTATCAAACCTATCGCCAGCAGATCGAATCGGGGCACCTGATCGAAGGTCAGAAGCTCCCAACCGAGGCGCAGATTTGCCAGTCCTTTTCGTGTGGCAGGCAGACCGTCCTGCGGGCGCTGCAACAGCTTCGAACCGAGAAGTACATCGTCCGTCGGCAAGGTAGTGGCAGCTATGTCGCTCCAATGGCTCATGCTCACGACCGTGATCAGGATAAGCCAGCCCGCAAGCAAATCGCATTGATCTGCTCGGATCTCACACACAGCTTCGGCCATGAACTTGCCCTGGGTTGTGAGTCTGCAGCATCGAAGTTGGGCTATGACCTTTTGCTGTGTTCAAGCCGTTTTGATGTGTTGGCAGAGAAGCAACATCTCCTGCGTTTCAAGGATTCAGACGTGGCAGGTGTGCTGCTTGTCCCCACCATGCCCCCGGTGAATCAGACGCTGGTTAAACAGATGGTCTGAGATTTGGATCGCCCCATGCCGGT
>JBICHS010000633.1:0-13179 GCA_043101135.1 Phycisphaeraceae bacterium JB051 | reverse complement strand
ACATAGCCCGGTCATCTTGGCCGGGTCTCAAACGTAACCCATCCTCTGTAACGAACCACACACCCCTTTGCGAACCTGAACAATCCAATCTCATTTCACCCATAAAAAAACGGGAGGCACATACGTACCTCCCGTGGATCGAATCAGAGTTGTTGTTTCAGACGCAGCGTCTGATGGTTTTATTCGGCTTCGCCTTCCCAGCTGCCGTCGAGGAAGCCTGCGAGCTTGCGGGCACGGACGGGATGCTGGAGCTTGCGGATGGCCTTGGCTTCGACCTGACGGACACGTTCGCGGGTGACCTTGAAGATGCGACCCACTTCTTCGAGCGTGTAGGTGTAGCCGTCACCAATACCGTAGCGGAGCTTGATGATTTCGCGTTCGCGATAGGTCAGCGTCTTGAGCACCTGCTCGATGCGGCTGCGGAGCATTTCAGCGGTGGCCGAGTCCGTGGGATTTTCAGCACGTTCGTCTTCGATGAAGTCACCAAAGTAACTGTCTTCGGATTCACCCACCGGGCGGTCCAGTGAAATCGGGTGACGGCTGATTTTAAGCACACGGCGTGCTTCGGCAACGGGCATCTTGGCGGCTTCTGCGATCTCTTCGATCGTAGGCTCGCGACCCAGCGCCTGGAGCAGGTTCTTGGCAATGTTGCGAAGCTTGCTCATGGTTTCGATCATGTGCACCGGGATACGAATCGTACGGGCATGATCGGCAATCGCGCGGGTAATGGCCTGACGAATCCACCAGGTGGCATAGGTCGAGAACTTGTAACCACGCTTGTATTCGTACTTGTCCACCGCACGCATCAGACCGGTGTTGCCTTCCTGAATGATGTCCAGGAAGCTCAGCCCACGGTTGCGGTATTTCTTGGCAATGGAGACCACCAGACGGAGGTTACCGCCGGAAAGGTCACGCTTGGCTTTTTCGTATTCGTCGAAGACAACGGTGATGTCCTTGACGGATTCTTCGAGAATTTCAGGATCACTCAGAACAAGGCTGCGAAGACCTGAAAGCTCTTCTTCCATGACCATCACGTCTTCAGGATCGTAGCGATCAGGGTAACGGTCTGCACGATCCAGATCACGCTGAAGCTGCTTCATCTTCGAGCAGATGCTCTTGAGTTTACGCAGCAACGGCTGAACCTTGCTGGTACGCAATGAGAGCTCTTCGATGAGCGTGGTCATCTTGCGACGACGGTTGCGGATACGATCGAGGGTTTGCTCTTCCTGCTTGGCGCCGGCCTTGGTGGAGACGTCGAGTTCTTCGATCACGTCCCATTCCTGGCGGTTGATATCCAACAGGCGACGAATGGTCTTGAGGTTGTTGGGGATGCGCGAAGCGATCTTGTTCTTGGCATCGTCCTCAGCTGTGGAAATCTTCATCGTGCGGTCAAACGGCAGTTCACCGTCATGCACCTGTGTGAGCGTTTCCACCGCGTTGGCAATACAGTAATCATTTTCCAGAACCTTGCGACGGAAGATCATACGACAGGTTTCGATCTTCTTGGCTAAGCGAATTTCCTCGTCACGGGTCAGCAGGCTGATCTCACCCATCTGGGTCAGATACATGCGAACCGGGTCATCAATGCGACGGCTCTGCGCTTCCTGCAACGCCTGGGCAAGATCTGCACGCAGCTGTTCAGGGTCTTCGACTTCGTCTTCATCGATTTCGCCATCCACCGCGTTGGGGTTGACGGGGTTTTCTTCTTCGATGTCTTCCATCATCACCGACGCCGGCTTGCGACGCACGGGTTCAACGGTGCCTTCGACCATCTGAACGCCGAGTTCTTCAAGACGATAGAGCACCTTGTCGATCTGGTCGGGCTCGACCATTTCGTCAGGTAACAGTGCGTTGAGTTCATCGTAGGTGACCTTGCCTTGAGCCAGGCCGTTCTCGATCATTTCTTCCAACGCAGGATGAGTTCCAAATCCGAGCACTTGCTTTATCCTTTCCCTTAAACTGACCCATTTTGCCAAATGGTCGGGAACAAATGAATAGTCTCTAATCAGACCATGTGGTTTTGCATTTGTCCACTAAAACGGGTCAACTTTTTCCTCTTGGTAAGCCGGCAATCCGTACAGGTGACGGGTTTGCGCGGTGTTGTTCTTGTATTTGACGTAACAAATGCTCCTGAAGTTCAGCAGAATCTGCATTTAACGCCATATCGCGCGTTTGCAGCTTCTCATCGATCTGTCGCATTTCCAATAATTTCTCTGCAGCTTTGCGGAAAACCGCCTCCAACTGCTCCGGTTCGGTAAAACCGAGCTTTTCGATATCCGCATCCGCCTGGGTCAGCAGGTTCGCCAAATCCTGACGGCCTTGCTCCATAAGCTCCATCAGCAGACTGCTTAATCGCAGTGCGTCGCCTGCGGTGATGCGTTCATAGACCACGTGGTACAACGCGTTGGCGGCATCCGTGGTCATATCGCCGGGGATGATCGCTTCCTCAAAGGCATGCCCGTCATCGAGCGTGATGCCAAAGAGATCAGGACGATGCAGCAGGCAGCCCAGCAGCTGACGTTCCGCCAGTTTCAATGCGCGGCTGCGAACCTTTGGAACGCTACCCGCAGAAGCCGGTTGCGGTTGCACATTCGGTTGAGCAGGTGAATCAAAACCGGCCTGATCAAACCCACCAGCGCCACCGGCCAAATCACTGGCGTGAGGCATGTCCGGGTCCATCATGGCTGGGTCACCATCCATCACATCCAGATAGTCCGCTTCACCAGGATGCTGCGGTGTCGGGGCAGGTTGCTGCGGCTTGGGCGGAGTTGGACGATTGGTCTTGGCTAAACGCCCCACCATCTCAGCGATGGTCTTTTCATCCAGATGAACCAGGTTGGCAATGCGTTCATAAACCAACCCGCGTCGGATGGGTGACATTTTTTCCAGGCCCTGCAGCGCGAGCTTGCGGAGGTATTCCTCGGTCAAACGCTGACGACCTGCGACAGTGTCATTCTCAGTAAACTGCGACTTCATGCGGTCGAACTGATAGTCGAGCGCATCACGCGAGTCCTTGATGGCTTTATCCCAGATTTCACGACCATTGGGGAGCTTGAGCAGTTCATCGGGGTCTTTACTGCCATCGGGCAGGACGGCAATGGTGACGTCGAGCGTGCCACCGATGAAAATCTCCACCGCGCGATCCGCTGCCTTTTGGCCGGCCTCATCGGCATCAAACAGCAGGACGACCTTCTCAGCGAAATGTCGCAGCGCGTGAGCATGTTCCTTGGTCAGCGCGGTTCCCAATGCTGCAACCACATTGCGGACGCCATGCTGATGACAGGCGACTACGTCCATATAGCCTTCGACGATAACCGCGGTGCGCGTCTGGATGATTGCCTGCTTGGCAAGATGAAGACCGTAAAGCGTTTGGGATTTATTAAACAGCGGTGTTTCAGGGCTGTTGAGATACTTGGCTTCGTTTTTATCACCCAGGGTGCCATCGGGGAGAATGCGACCACCAAAGGCAATGGGCCGGCCCAGTGCATCACAGATCGGGAAGATCAGACGGTGACGCATGCGATCGAACATGCCGTTGCCGGTCTTGCGAGGACTGACCAGACCGCATTCGACGTAGTCTTCCATGGGGAGATTACGCTTGGCCAGGTAGCCGGCGAGTGTGTCCCAAGAATCGGGTGCGTAACCAATTTGAAACTCTTCAAGCATCTGCTCGTTGATCTCACGGGTCGCAACATACTTTCGGGCTTTGGCGCCGATTTGCTGATGTTGATACTGACGCTGGAAAAACGTGCAGGCAAGTTTGTTGGCGTCGGCAAGTTTCTGACGCAGCGATGCTTTGGCAGTGTCCTGTGGGCTTCGCGTATCAGGCAGTTCAATGCCCGCGCGTTCTGCCAGGACTTTCATCGCTTCGGGGAAGCTGAGCTTGTGATAGTTCATGACAAAGCTGAACACATCACCGCCCGCGCCACAGACAAAGCACTTGTAGATTTGCTTGGCAGGCGAAACGAACATCGACGGGTTGCGGTCTTCATGGAACGGGCACAGACAGGCAAACTCCTTGCCCTTGGGGCGCAAAGTCACCTGCTCACCGATCAGTTGAATGATGTCGGTGGCTTCCTGAACCTGTCTTTTCAGATCGTCTCGATCCATCCGCTTGCCCCCCCCGTCCCCCGGAAGCATTTCCTCGTGACAACCAAAGCCACAAGGAATCAAATCCGAGAATACCGAGGGATTCCGGCATTTTAGGCCGGGGGGTCCTCAAAGGTTAACGCTCGCTTGCGGGAAATATTCCCATCAAGACATCGTCGGATCACAACAAAAATGCTGGCGTAAGCATTCGTGTCACGATTTTCACATTTTGATTCTGGATGTTTCGTCTAATCGTATCGCGTCAAAGTTGACTGTAACGACGCCGGTACGTGACTTTCGGACATCCCACTTTTCCAATCCTGTCACATGGTAGAGTCACCGTTGGACAGGGTGTTTTGGATGGGGATCAAACGTGTGTGAACAAGCGGTTGACCGTGCAGGACGTTGCCGCCGTTTTCTCCCAACCAATGTTGTGCAAGGCGGATTCGGGACTCAAAACAGTCCGAACCTGTTATATTCCTAGCACGAGAATTGGGCCGGTCAATAAATACCGGCCCGACAGTGGTTAAATTGTCAAAATGAAGGTCCCGCTGGCCAATGTTTGCGACAGTTTGCCACAGATGATCCGGTTCGCCGCGTCATGCAGCCGAGCGCCTCTGTGACGGTGGACCTGGTAAGCCTCAAAGGCCCCACCAGTAAAGACTTAGCCTTGGGCGGCCTCGGGCTTGTAGGCATAGCGACGCTTGAGGGGCTTAACAATCAGACCGCTCTTGATCGCTTTGGTCGAAGCCTTCACACGGGTCGGGGCACCATCAACGATGGCGGTGACCGTCTGAATGTTCGGCTTGAACTTGCGCTTGGTCTTGCCGGTGACCTTGATACCCACGCCACCAAGATACTTGGCTTTACCGCGGTAAGCATAAGCGTTACCGACCTGAGTTTTACGACCTGTAAATTCACATACGCGTGGCATATCAACATCCCTTCCGGGCAAAAACCAAAGTTTTTTCGTCGTCCAAAGTAACGAGCCAAACACTATAACAAACTCGCCAAGGCAATGCAAGGGGCATTTCAATGAGCCGCGCACGAAGTAAGCGGTCTGGGTTTTATTGCCCCATCGTATCGCCCATCGCGAACTGGCGGTCCATGAACTTGCCCGTTGCGGTGCAGCGGGTTTTTTCCTGTTGGATGATGCTCGCTTCGAGGACAAACACGGGGGCCATCTCGCGTGTGATTCTGGCGGTGACGATCGCGTCGGCATCAACCAGTAACGGGTGGCGATAGCGCACATGTAAATCCGCTGTGACCGCAGCGATGTCACGGGCAAACAGACAATGCGTCATGGCACCATCAAGAATCGATGCAATGATCCCGCCATGCACCATGCCCGGGTAGCCCTGCCAACGCTTGGGGCAATCCATGTGTGCACGCACTGAACCGTCCGCTTGGGATTCGTAGGCCATGCGCAAACCAAACGGTCGATGCGGTTCACAGACAAAGCAGTTGGGATGCTCTAGTTCTCGCCGGCGTTGCCGTTTTTGATTCGCGTCATCCGCGTGATTGTCTTCAGAAGTTTGTCGTGATTGCGTGTCCGTCTGGTCATTGCGATGCATCGCCGAGGCCTTTGTTTCGCATCTTGAAAATCAGTCATTGCCAAACCATTGACATTAACCAATCGAAAGCAGATTGGTAGGAAAAAATAAAACACATGGGCGACTGAATCTCATGAAGTGATTGGAAATATGAGATAAGCAAAGAGATTTTTCACGCCCCACCGAGCCAAGAAGACTCGGCTATATTCGCATCTGGCGGACATTGCATTGTTAATCAGACACAGATTCACAGCCAATGGATACAAAACAAAGCAAGATGTCAGGCAACGGCAGGGATACAATAAAACCTCATACCAATCTCTTTGATCCAACGGAGTTTCCCGATGAAGCATGTTTACCTGTTGATATTTTTAAGCCTGTGTCTCAGTGCGCTGCCTGCGTTTGCTGCAAGCGATTATCCCTTGCGTGATGCGGTGGAATGCACACCGCGCCAGGGCTTGCCGAACTTTTTTAACAAGCTTGAAAAAGGCGAAGACGTCACCATTGCATATTTAGGTGGCAGTATCACTGCACAGAATGGTTACCGCGTACTCAGCGAAAAGTGGTTTGAAGAACAATATCCCAAAGCCAAGATCAAAGGCATTCACGCTGCTATCGGCGGGACAGGTTCGAACCTGGGCGTCTTCCGTTTGCAAAAGGACGTGCTTCGCCATAACCCGGATCTGGTCTTCGTGGAGTTTGCAGTCAACGACAACGGCGCATCGCCCACGCAGATCACCCAGTGCATGGAAGGCATTGTCCGTCAGACCTGGAGTAAATTGCCCAACTGTGACATCGTCTTTGTTTACACCCTTGTCGAACGTGACATCAAGTACCTCAAAGATGGCAAGATGAAACGCTCCGCATCCGTGATGCAGTCGGTGGCGGATCACTACGGCGTGCCTTCGATTCACATGGGTATTGAAGTCAACAAGCTCGTGGGTGAAGGCAAGCTGGTGATGAAGTACCCCGGCGCGGAGATGACCGCTGTGTCAGGCGACTCGGTGAACTTTGAAGCCGACAAACTGCCGATGACCAAGGAAGGCCAGATCGTCTTTGCCAAGGACGGCGTGCATCCTTTCACCAACACCGGCCATCACCTTTACATGCGTGCCATCGAACGCAGCGTCCCCGCCATCAAAGCCGCAGGCAACTCGCCTGTTACCCATAAGCTGCCTGCCCCACTGGACCCGGCAAACTGGGAACAAGCCAAGATGGTCGGCCTCACCGCCAGCATGATC
Source organism: Phycisphaeraceae bacterium JB051 (assembly GCA_043101135.1). Taxonomy (GTDB): domain Bacteria; phylum Planctomycetota; class Phycisphaerae; order Phycisphaerales; family Phycisphaeraceae; genus UBA7800. The sequence goes on along the minus strand of JBICHS010000633.1, from coordinate 6,296 downwards.
TCAGGCCCTGCAACCGAACTGCCCAGGGACAAGGGACTGGGCAAAACGTTTGGCAATCGCATGCCCAGCGTCTGGAAGCTTGAGCCCGGTGCCAGCCTCAGCTTCAAGTTCAAAGGTTCGACCATCTATATGTATGACCTGCTGGGCCCGGGTTGTGGCATGGTTGAAATCAACATTGATGGCAAGACCCGCAAGGTCAAACGCATGGATCGCTATTGCACCTACTTCCGCCTGTCCATGCTCGGCCTTGGGAAAATTGACGATCCCAATGCTGTACATACCGTCAAAATCACGGTGCTTGACGAAAAATTTGACAAGAAGCATGTCCTTTTCGAACGCAACCAACCTGATGTCGACAAGAATCCTGCCAAGTATGACAACTGGGACTGGTACACCGGCGCGATCATGCTCGTTGGTGAAATCGTCGAATAAAACAAGCTTGAGGCAAGACTTAAAAACACGAAAACATCCGCTTGATCACACCACGATCAACCTCGCCAACGTCCCATAACACATGCTGCTACCGGGGGTAAGCAAATGTTTGAGATTGATTTGACGGGATCGGAAAGTTTCGTTACAGTATTCCGCCTCAAAGCTACGGGCTCGTAGCTCAGCTGGTAGAGCACACCGCTGATAACGGTGAGGTCACAAGTTCAAGTCTTGTCGGGCCCATAAATTCAAGCGACTGCATGATGCAACATGCGGTCGCTTTTTTTATGGTCATATCTGATTGCCACCTTGCCTAAACGGCCAAGGCTGATCAAAAGCAAACAATTATCAAAACGTAACTTAGACGATTCATCGAGAAACATTTCAATTGGCCATTGACTTTTGCATCAGATGCATCAATGATTATGCATCAGATGCACCACAGTCAACCAAGCATGAACAAGCCTCCCAAGACAACCCGAGACAGCATCTCCACGCGAGAGCTGGCCAAACTGGCGAACGTCAACCAGAGCACCGTCTCACGGTCGCTCAATGGTGATCCACGGATTCATCCGGATCGGGCTCGTGAGATTCGCAAACTGGCTCAGAAGTACGGCTATCGCCCCAAGCCGTTGCGATCCAAGAAAACCAACGCCATTGGCTTACTGATGCCTTCGACGGATACTCATCAGCCGGATCACCCGTTTATCAATCGCGTGCTTTTACTCGTCGAGCAAGCTTTGGCTCAACGTGGGATGCATATCCATGTGGCCTTTACGCCACGGAATTCTGAGAACAGTGATGCCGCGACGGTGAACTTGCCGGGGATGATTCTGGAGAACCGGGTGGATGGCATTTTGCTTGCCGGCCATCCTGATCCTGCCATCGTCACCCGTATTCAGCAATACAACCTGCCCATCGTGGGGATAAACGACTCATCGGATCGCCTGGGGATTCCCACGATTCGACTCGATGCCAGGCAGGCCGTCATTGACGTAATCACGCGACTGCATGAACTGGGGCATCGCCGTATCGCTTTGGCCACACACCTCATCCAGTACACCACCAATCGCATGCGTCATGACGCGTATCAAACTGCAATGACGCAGTTGAATCTCAAGGTGGATGACCAACTGATTCTCAGTGACATGCCTTTCGGTTTGGAAGGTGGTGCCAAAGCAGTCGACCAACTCATGTCACTGGCCAAGCCCCCCACCGCGATGCTCATGGGCAATGACTGGATGGCCATGGGCGCGATGCAAGCCTTGACACAACGTGGTCTGTCCGTGCCACAAGACGTGAGCCTTGTCGGGCATGATGATCTGTGGTTCTGTTCGGACCCGACGTTGAATTTGAGTTCCATCCATCGCGATGAATCCGAACTCGTCACGCAAGCCATTGAGATGCTCATTCATCAAATTGAAGATGATGATAACGCGACTGATCACCCCCCCCAGGAACGCTACGTCCCCGCACAAGTCATCTGGCGGGACAGTGTCGCCAAGGCCAAACACTGAGTCCCAAGGAGAAGCAAGCATGCAAACCCAATCCAGCGCGTCCCATGCCTTTACACTCATCGAGCTGCTGGTGGTCATTTCCATCATCAGCCTGCTGATATCGATTCTCCTGCCGGCATTGGCAGCAGCACGCAAGTCCGCCCAGAACGTCAAGTGCATGGCCAATCTCAAACAGGTTGGCTTTACGTTACTGGCCTATGCAGGCGACAACCGTGAAACGCTGCCCGTTCATTACGACGGCACGGACGCAGCGAACAAAAAGTATTGGCACACCCATGCCATCGCCCCCTACATCAACTTCACCTATCTCAACAGCACCACCGAAATGCCCCAGCTTTATCACTGTCCTTCCGATGATGGTTTTGAAGCAGACAACTACCTTGAAACCTCCTACGGCTTTAATGTCCGCCTGGGTAATGGTGGGACGAGCAATCTCAAATACACACGATTACTTGAGATTTTCAATCAGCAACGCAAAATTCTCGCCGCTGACAGTGGGCACATGAATGAAGACAACTTCGGCGCTTACACCATCACGCGAACCGATTCCAAACAATACATGTACCCCCGCCACACCGATAATGCCAACATCGCTTTTGTCGATGGGCATGCCAGTTCAACCCAGAATGAACTGGACAATTACAACGTCCAGAAACAGTACTGGGACGCTGATAAGTAAAGCATCCAACGCCGCGAAGAATCTATCCCAATCCACTCAGGTAAACCATGAATCTCACCCGCACGTTTTTGGTCTGGACACTCACCGTAACCGTTTTGCTCGGTAGCACCGTCTTTGCTGACAAGAAGCAAAACCTTTTGCCTAATGGCGATTTTCAAAAAAACCGTAAAGGCAATGTCGTCTCATGGATCAGTAAAACCAACACGCCCGGCAAGGCAGTCTACCTGCAGAACACCGACACCCAAGACGGGGACAATGCTGCAGTGCAACTCATCTGCGCAGGCTCGGATCAGGATCGCTGGTTCCTGCCCAACGCGCATGCGCCTGAAGTTCAGGCAAGCAAGTTCTACCAACTGAGTGTCGAAGCAAAGACGGCTCATCTGGATGGGGATGACAATGTCCGTGTTGCCATCATCTGGCTTGATGCGGCTCGCAAAACCATCGCAGCCGAACACGGTGATCGCATCGAAGGCAATCACGCTTCCATCATCGTTTCGGTCACAACCAAGGCGCCAGCTAACGCGGTCGCTGCGCGTCCCATGCTCATACTCTCCAACGGCAAGAACAACGCCATGCCCCAGGACGGCAATGTGATTTTTGACAATGCCTCCCTGCATCAAGTCGATGAGCCTAAACAAGCTCGACGCAAAGCTGCCCCCAAAGCCTACGTCTTCAACCCTGCCCCACTCACCGCCCTACCCCTACCCCAACTCACCACGCTGTGGCAAACACCGACAGTGCAATCAACCAACACCTGGGCAGCCCCCCTCGCAGCAGCCACCTTACTCGGTGACGGGAAAGTCCTTGAAATACAGGACAATCTGATCAGTCTCCAACTGGATGATGTAAAAAAAAAGTCCACACTTTAACCTTTGACAAACCCATCACCCTGCCCCAAAACACATGGCGATTGCGCAGCTTCGTCTATGGGTTAACGCCGGGCATGACCGTTGAATTCTGCCTGCAGGATCAGCAAGGCAGGAACCTGACCATCAACGCGATGCGCAGTCGGCCCAATCGACTGTATGGTGATGATGCAAACATCTGGCCCGTGTGGGATCAACTGCTGTCACTGAATCTCAAGCAGCCCTCAGCGGATCAAATCCGACATCGTCTCACGCCTGAGTTTCAAAACGACTTTATCAACGCGACCTGGAAAACACCCTACAAACTCACAGGCATTCAAATCACATCCAAACAACCTTCCGGCCAATCGCGCCAACTCATCTTCACCGGCTTTGGCATTCAGGATCAGGATGGACTGACTGCTGATCACAGTTGGCTACTCTACGATCGCTACCGCTTTGGCTATGATCAACCGCTGCTGATTTTCCCCGATGACTTTGTCAACGCTGACGGTCAATACACCGTCCTCGCGCAACTTTCCGACGGCTACCAGGGCCCCATTGTCTGGGAGCACCAATCCCAACTCACACTTGATAGCAATGATCCCGTCAAGCGATTACGTGATGCCATTCGTGTCGGACCCTTTGAAACCGGACTTTACTTCCTGACACTCAAGGCGTGGCAGAACGGCAAACTCGTCAGCGAACGCCGCCTGCGATACAACGTCCATCGCAGCAACACTCATGAAAACCAACTCATCGCCACCGACACCTGGGCATGGCAAACCAACATGCCCAACCACGTGTTCCCAGCTAAAACCAAACAGGCAACGCTCAAGCTCACGGGTAAGCCAAACGTTCTGGACTTGCAAAAACACCCTGATTTAAAGGTTCAAATTCAACTCACCAATTCAAAACGCCAAGTCCTTTCACAGCGTGATTTGGCATGGGAACCCAACCTTGAGCTGCAATTTCCAGTCACTGCGTCCGACTATTACATCAAGGCGGATCTGATGGATGGGGACGTTCTGCGTGACCGCGTGCGACTTCATTTTGGGGTGGCATGGGATCAAGCTGGCGAGGGCAACTTCGTCATGCCCAACAAGCTTTACGATGCAACCTCACCGAGCAAGGACGTGCATCTGACCGCGGAGTACAACCGCCCGTGGTACTCCGATCGTCATGTCACCTGGCCTGACTTGCCTTGGGTTGAGCGTGAGCAACTGGGCTACTATGACAACTGGCTCAACGACCATGTCATCAAACGCAGTATCAACAACATCTCACAGATGGTTTGCTGGGCGGACACCGAAGTGCTCCCCGGCGTCTTTCGCTGGGAGGAACTGGATCGCCGCAACAAACTCGCAGCTGACGCAGGGATGGACATCCTGGCGTGGGTCGGCGTGCTGGGGAATTGGCCACCTGAAAAACCGGACTGGTGGGACGGCGATCTGCGCGTCAACCAATTCGGCCACCCCCTGGGCATGGGGCTTGGTCGCATCGGCATGCGCAATCCTGAAGCCAGTGTCTGGCATGCCCAACGTGATGATTACCTGAACTGGCTTGATGCTGCGGTGCGCCATGTCCGACACAACCCTGCGGTCACTGAGTACAAACTCATGATCAGTGGCTTTATGGAGGCTGTCGCCAAGCCGGAACTTGAACATGCCACCACCGACTATTCCCCCAGCTACCAACACGCTTTTAACCAGTGGCTCATCGCCAAAGGCAAAACGCCAAAGCAACTGCCTAAACCCATGGCCATCCCCACCCAGTCCCTGGAACTTGCCGGCCCCGACATCTCCGAGGATTGGTTGGACTTTGTGCATTTTAAAATTCACACCGCCAACGAGCGTTTACTTGATTCGATGGCTACAATCCGCAAGCTCGACAAGGCCCGACCCATCAGCATTTACCGCAGCGCCCGAAACGGTGCGCCGGAAATGGCGATCCCGCAACTGGCTCAAAACAAGGCTTATTTCTTCGATGAAAGTGGGCCAAACTATTTCTCCACCGCGCTGATGAGTATGTGTAACCAAGGCGGTATTCGCTATCTCTACGAGAACCATTTCTACATGCCCAGTTCGCTGGAGATCATTGACAGTGACATTTTCTATGGCTCGATTTTCAATCAGGGATGGAACTACAGCTACCGTTGGCATGAACGTCACACGGGGGATGACCTGCGGTACTATCGCGCACTGGATGCCGCTGCCGATTGGCTGCCGACCATCAAGACGTACAACCAGGCCCTTGCCGATGAGCCGCAAGTTCTCGTGTTGGGTAGTCGCATTGATGGCATGACCAATGGGATCAAACACAACTTCTTTGCCAACATCTCCGGCATGGATATTTATGCAGGCCTCTTTGCTTACTTCCAGACCCCCGCTCATTTTGCCAACGAGTACACGCCCTGGGTCAAGCTTGAAAAGTTCAAACTCGTGTTCGTTGCAGGGCAAGTGATGACGCGCGAAGCGATGCAGCGCGTGGTGGACTACGCCAAGCAAGGTGGCAAAGTGGTCATCGTCGGCAATGCTGGCAAGTACTGCGTCGAAGAACCTCAGTCACGGAATCTACTAAGCAAAATGCTCATCGAATTGCCGGGTAAAGTGAACGTCAAATACCTCGGGGCAGCAGGTCAGAAAGCCCCCCACCCCGGCAGCGCGCCGGAGGCTGAATTTTCAACGCATCGCCAACAAACTTTGGACATCCTCAACTGGGCACAAATCAAACAACCCATCACTGCGATCCAAGCCGATGGCAAATTGGACACCGGTTTTGAATGCCGTCTGCGTCGTGATGATGAGAAGACTGTTTACGCAGGTG
>JBICHS010000632.1:0-3507 GCA_043101135.1 Phycisphaeraceae bacterium JB051 | reverse complement strand
GTATAGGCATTTTCCAGTAACCGGGGCATGAGCAATTGATTGGCTTGCGGGTTTGCCATGCATGCCAAGGCGCGGATGATATTGCGTTGCATGATGATGGCCTTGATGTGGTAGTCCTGGGTCAGTGCATCAGTCTTGCGTTTTTCAACATCCAATGTGTCGGCCTTCTCTTCAAATGCCTGATGAGCCAACTCAAACGTATAGGGATCGTTGAGCATGGCAAGGGCCTGCGTCGCGTAGCTTGCCATCATGCTGTCGGGCGACTCGACGCTGCGGATGCTTTGGGGGGCGGTGATGGTGTTGGAAAGTCCCAACGCCAGCAGACACGCACTACGCAGGTGTGTCGGTTCCTCGGTGTTGGATGCGATTTCCACCAGACGGCGTTCCATACGCCGGGCTAATTTTGCTTGCTGGGCGTTTTCGATTTGATGACTGTCAGCTGGCAGGCGTCGCAGATACAAACCTATGGCGATGGCTGCAAAACCACGTGAGGGATCGTGTTCTGAGGCAAAAAGTTTCCAAGGAAGTTTTTCACATCTCATGTCCATGCGATCCGTGTAGTCACCCCGGAGAATCTCGGTGAGTAACTGACCGTCTTTGGGCTCCTGGTTGGCTTTGAGGTAACTGTCACCGATTTTTCCCAATGCGATGATGCCTTGTCGAACACCGTTATTTTTCGAAGGTTTGCCATAATTGCGCCAGTCGTCGTAGCAATAGAGCACTACGGGATCAGCGGGATTGGGAAAACGTGGCATGACCCACGTGTAAGTGCGAGCCAGGGCACGTCGACTCAGTAGCGACATGCGTGCGTCTGCTGCGATGGCGGGGTTACCAAATGCGGTTGCTGCCGAAGCCTGTAAGGTGATCCAGGGTAATGAGCCATCGGCGAATGTCCGTTGATAGGCAATGGGATTGATGTCCATCAGGGCGTTGGCAAAATCATGCCATTCGGTTCTTTTCTTGTGATACAACCGAGCGAAGATGCCGTAGACATCCTGATCCCGTGGCATGGTTGCCAGTGTCTGGATGGCTTCGTCAATCAGGGCAATATCCGTCGACTTTTGCAGCACCATCCCGCAGAGAATGCGCACGTCCCTGGGCTTGTGCATGCGGATGGCCCACATGGCCAGGCTGGTCAACGGGTGTGATTGTTTGATGTTCAGTTGCAGACCGGTGTGCTGATTGATCTGGGCATGGTTTTGGGCGACGAATGGGACCATGCTCCGCAGTAGACTTTCGTCAGCATGGTTGGACAAGCCTACTGCCAGAATCCAAGCACTGACGGTCTTGGGGGTGAGGGTGAGTTGTAACTGGGGTAGAGAAAGTTGATCGATTTCCTGCGGGGCGGGCTCGTTGGACGTGTTGATCTTGGGGGCGTCCAATGACTGTTGTTTGTCATCGGTTTGATGCAGCACGCTTTTGAGGGCATGACGGGCCAATTCGTCATCCATGATGCCAAGACCCAACCATGCTGCACGAACCACATCTTCGTCTTGATGTTCAAGGAGTTTGATTAGCAGCTCTGATGTCTCTTTGCCGCGCATTCGCGCCAGGGAGTAGGCTGCGAGCTGGATTTGCTTGGGATTTTGACTGGTCTTGAGAATCTGCTGCAAAGTGGATTGCGCCAGTGAGATTGCGTCATCAACCTCCACAGGTGCCTGTGAGTCGTCGGTGCGATTGGGTTTGAGATAGTGATGCCAGTTGGTTTCCCACCACATCAGCCATGACCATTGGTTGGCGATCCACTCATCACCGGTGACACGGTAGGGCGGACCATAGACACGAACTTTGGCGCCCAGAACCCTTTGCCGGCTGTTAGGGTCGAGTTTGAAAGTGATGCTGGCAGACTTTTTTTTCCCAACAACCTTCTGATTGGTGTATTGAGCATCTATCGGCCCATGGAAAATAAGGATCGCCAATAAAATAAGTAACTGCCAACGTGTGTTATGTTGCATGAGATGTCCCCTTGGAAATGAAGCGTTGAGGCTGCTGTCGTATTCGTGTCAAGCATTCATATCAATAGACGTTGCAGAGGGCAGTATTTTGCACACTTGCAAACGGAATTTTTGTTGTGCTGATTCAGGAGTGACCCAAGGCAGGTTGCGGGATACGTTTAATTGTATCGGCAGGGATGATGAGATGGAATCTTTTTTACCATGCTCTGGGATCAATTGACCTTGCATGATGATGTCCTTTCATGGTTCAATACACGCTATGCATCCAGCGAAACTTGGTCCATATGACATTACGCGCAAGATCGGTGAAGGGGGGATGGGGGCGGTCTACCTTGGGGTTCATTGCGAAGATGGGCGCGAGGCTGCGATCAAACTGCTTCCCGAAGAACTGGCTAAGCGCCCCGGCTTTCGTGAACGCTTTGAAGCTGAAATCGAATCCCTGCGCAAACTTGAACATCCCAATATTGTCCAGCTTTATGCCTATGGCGAAGAGCTTAATCAGCTTTTTTATGTCATGGAATACGTGCCGGGTAAAAACCTGCAGGATGAGCTGGATTCGGGGCGACAGTTCAGCTGGACGCGCGTGGTGAACATGGGGATCGGCCTTGCTGAAGCGCTGCGACATGCGCATCTGCATGGCATTATTCACCGTGATATCAAACCTGCCAACATCATGACGCTCGAAGACGGCACGCCCAAACTCACCGACTTTGGCATCGCGCGACTGTATGGCGTGGAAGGCTTGACCATGGCAGGTGGCCCGTTGGGGACCGCGCATTACATGGCGCCGGAACAGGCTTCGAGCAATAACAAAATTACCGAGCATGCGGACATCTATGCCTTGGGTGCAACGTTTTACACGCTCCTCGCAGGGCGTCCGCCGTTTCAGGCTCAGTCGATGCTCCAGATTCTGGACATGCATAAACGCCAGGCACCTTTGCCGGTGAATCAGGTTGCCCCGGATGTGCCTGAGGAATTGAGCGTGGTTGTCAGCACGATGCTTGCCAAGAAACCCGAAGACCGCGTTGCCAGCGCGACCATGCTCATCAAGTCGCTCAAGGCGGTGCGTGATGCGGTTGCGTTTCGAGAGAACACGGTTAAACCTACGCCGCCGCAGCCTGAAAAACCGCGTGGTCAACAGGACATCCGCACGCAGATTCTCGGCTCGACGGATAAGGATTCGCCGACGATTCGACTGGATGATGATCAGACGTTGGCAGGGGATGTGGACCCGGATCAGACCATCGCGACCAGCCTGCCTGTGGATGTGGATGACGACCCTGATGCCACGCTTGTGAGTTCTGACAGCACTGCGATTTCCCTGCAAACACAGGGCGATACGCGCATCGTCACCGATGACGAAGAACTCGAATTGGACGAAGCGGACAAGCCTTCCGATCCACCCAGTTCCATGTTCATCACCGCCGAACAGGCGCGGCAGATGGATCGTGATCGTGAAGCCGAAGAAGCCCGCGCCCAACCGCAAACCATCTCGGTGTTCAGTATTGTGTTCTTTCTGATGGGACTGCTTGCCACCGGTTTGATCTGGTAT
>JBICHS010000631.1:0-5057 GCA_043101135.1 Phycisphaeraceae bacterium JB051 | reverse complement strand
TGTGGACCCGTTGGCATCAACGTCCCGTATTCTTGACCCGGGTGTCCTGGGTGAAGAACACTACGCTGTCGCCCGTCAGGTGCAGTCGACGCTGCAGCGTTACAAGTCACTTCAGGACATCATCGCCATTCTCGGTGTCGATGAACTGAGTGAAGAAGATAAGCTCATCGTGTCGCGTGCACGTAAGATGGAACGCTTCCTGTCTCAGCCGTTCTTCGTGGCTGAACAGTTCACCGGTTTCCCCGGCATTTACACGCCGCTTAAGGACACCATCGACAGCTTCAAGCGCATCTGCGAAGGTGAAGCTGACGACCTGCCCGAATCCGCCTTTATGTACGTGGGTACGCTTGACGACGCCCGCGCCAAGGCCGAGAAAATGGCAGCCGAATCTGCAGCCTAAACAACTGCTACCAGGCAAAGACAAAATCAAAAAGACCGCGAGCTTTCAAACTCGCGGTCTTTTTTTATGCATTGGGTGCGTGATGTCTATCAATGATGAATCACGCAGTTTTGTAAAGCCGTGACCCTCCCGGGTCGCGGGTTGCCTTTTGTATTTGCAATGACAAGGCAACCCGTGCCGCATCAGGGACACGGCTTATGTGAGATGATCAACCCATGTTGTAGTAAAACCGTTCGTGGACGATCTTCCCATTTTCCCAACGGGCGACTGCAATCTGCTCGACATCCATCACCGTGCCATCCGTGGTGGTCCATTTCATATGTTGCTCGGAGAGTGAGACATTGCCATCAACGGCAGTTGCCTTGACGTCAAACACATGCCACTCCTTGACGTTGGCAACGAACTGCTTCTCGCGTTCGATGTTGGCGAGCTTACCTTCGGTGGTGTGATACGGCTCAGTCATGATGACGTTGTCTGCATAGAACTCTTGCATGGCATCAAGGATCTTGCCCTGTGCGATGTAGGCATTGAGTTCATTGATACGAACATGGGTGGCGGTTGCGGTTGTCATGATATTCTCCTTGACAGTGATTGATTGAAGTTACGTTTGCGTTGTCGCCTGACTAACGTTGTCACGCGACAGGATTGAAATTGATTGGGTGAATGACGGTGAATCGTCATGTGGTGTTAAGGGTTTGGTGTTGTATTGACTGTGTTAAACCAGAGCAGCCTGCAAAGCGGGGCGTTGCTTGATCGTGGGGATGAGATTGCCGACCGCGAGTTTGCCCGGGCCTGCAATGGCGTAACCCAGCGTTACAACAGCGAGTGTCAGGGGGTATTCCATCCCGCCATTGGCAGCGGCAAAGGCGCTACGGTGTGCGGTGACGATGGCAACGATCATCGTAAAAGTCAGCAGGGTTGCGGCAGGGCGTGTTGCCAAACCCAAAGCCAGCAGAATCCCGCCGAACAGTTCCGTCCCACCCGCCATGTACACATTGAACTTGGGGAACGGGATACCCAATTGCTGGAAAAAACCCGCGGTCCCATCAACGCCATACCCACCGAACCAGCCAAAGAGTTTCTGTGTGCCATGAAAAAACATCACGAACCCGACCATGATGCGGGGCAGGAGCATGCCCAGGTCCGTGAGTGAAAACAGCAACGGTGATGTGGTTTTTTGTGTTGGCAATTTTTTTTATCCTTAATACAATAGTTGTTATAACAAGTAATGGTTTGTGTTTTAAACTGACAAACACTGTCAGCTCATTTTTTATTTCATGTTTCGTTTTCGCTTGCTCAGATTTTTAAGCATGTGAATGAGACCATACGATTTGGGTTACCCGCCTGATGTTGGGTGACGTGCTTCAAAAAGGAGCTTGGCCAGCTTCCTGAGTTTGGCATCGGAGAGATGCCCCAGTTGCTGCTCGTGGAGTTTTTTGACTGGGCTTTTCAATGTTTTTAAGGTCTGCGAACCTTGATCCGTGATGATCACGTGCACGACGCGGCGGTCCTGTTCACAGCGTTGTCTTTCCACAAAGCCCAGTTTCACCAGTCGGTCAATGAGTCGCGTGACATCCGGGTCACGGTGGACCATGTCCTTACTGATGGACTGGCTGGGGATGCCTTGTTTGCCTCTAGCTGCAACGATCCGAAGCACGTTATAGCTGGAGTCTGACAATCCGTGCTGACCAAAGAGCTGTTTGAATTGACTGGTGAACTGATCCGTGGTGCGGACCAGACTGAGCATGACCTCCTCACGGATATCATCAAACGGTTGCTTCTTGCCAATTTCCTCCTGCAGATTGCGGGGAGCGTGGGTCTTGGTTGTGTCAGTTGTGCTTGCCATGCTTAAATATTACCAATAAACAATAGTTGTTGCAACAAGTAATAGCTGTTTTGATTCATAAAACGATCGCGTCTTTTATTTTGATGTGTGGTAACTGTTGGTCTTGTCTGATGATCTGGATCAAATGCGATGGCTTAAAATCTGAAAAATTTTGTGTTATGACACATTGTTGACCTGTTTGGTGGAATAAAGGTCATAAGTTGGCAGTTTTAGTCAGACACCTCATTCTCTTTACAAGGAATCAAATTCATGAGTCAGAATGCTCCCGCGAGTTCCGCAAAATGTGAGATCCAAAGCTGTGTGGCAAGTCTGGGTTTGTTGATCCAACGCCTGATCGTCGGCTATGTCATGTTTTACCACGGTGCCCAAAAACTCTTTGGCTGGTTTGGTGGGGGCGGGTTTGAAAAAACCGTCAGTGGGTTCGACAGCATGGGATTCCCGATGCCAAAAATCATGGCTGCATTGGCGGGGGGCGCAGAGTGCTTTGGTGGCATACTCCTTGCCATCGGTGTGTTCACACGCCCATCGGCATTCCTGATTTTCTTCACGATGATGGTCGCCAGTTTCAAAGTTCACGGCGATGCCTTTTCCGCGCGTGAAGGTGGCATGGAATACCCATTGACACTGGGGCTGGTATCACTGGGCTTGCTGCTCACCGGCCCAGGCAAATTGGCGCTCAGTCGCCTGCTGGGCTGTGGTAAAGGCAAGACACTTACACGCCTGATTCTTCACTAAGTCACCCATAAAATCGCCCAATCGAAACAATACCCCGCCAGCACGTGATCTTGAATCGTGCTGGTGGGGTATCTGTTTTATGGGAATTAGCAATTTTGTAAAGTTATGATTTAAAGCAACTAACGCCGTTTTTAGAGAATGTGCTTTTATATTTAGCATTGACTTGCATGATTGACGTGCTAAGCTTTACACGTGCACAGTAACGGCTGTGCTCATGAACGGTGATACCGCTATGACCTCAAGTAAGTCCAGCACATTGACCATGACCCAGCTCGCCAAGCAGATTGGTGTGAGTCGAAATGTCGTCTCGGCGGTGATTAATAACCGCTCGGAGAAGTTGGGGATCTCAACCAAGACTGTTGAGCATGTCAAAGCTCACATCGAAAAGTCAGGCTACGTGAAATCCAAATTTGCCACCGCCCTGCATGGCAAAACCGAAAACAAGATCGTTGCCATCATGACCTGCGGCCCGGTGATGCGTTACCCGCATCTGGTCAAAGCCATGGACTATCTCATGGAGCATATCAATGCAGACTGTGGGCACGTTGAGATTCTGGCCATCGAACCGGACAAGATCACCCAGGGGCTCAAGGAGCTGGTCTCCATAGAAACACGCAAGCTCATCTGGATTCATGCCTCGGCACCTGAATATGAAATTTCGAATGTCCAGAAAATCATGCCTTTGCTCAAACGGATGCAGAAGGTCGTTGTTTACAACTTTGATTTTGCATCCAAGAGTTGGGAAAAGGAATATCTGGACAACGGCATCCACCTGGTCGGTGCCGACCGTGCAGGATGTTATGATCAGGTCGCCAAGCTCTTTTCTGATGCCGGTCATACCCGCATTGCCATGGATGAAATATATATTGATCATCCCCAACATCTGGGGCCGAATATACCTAATCTGGTTGCTGCATTTGAGAATAAAGGCTTTGATATTTTCGGCCTTAAAGATCCCAGGTATGAAGATGACCCGAAAGTACTTACCGAGCACCTGATTCATCTTTATCAAAACCAGCAGGTACGTTGTGCTTTTATTCGAAATGATCAGCGTGCTGGTGAAGTCTGTAGCCGATTGCAGTCCGCTGGATACCGTGTCCCTGAGGATATTGCGATCATCGGTTTTGGTGATCACGCCCTATCCGGTTGGCTCAATCCTGCGTTGACCACGTTTGCCTTCCCCATTGAGCAGATGTGTCAGAAAACAATTGAACTACTCAAAGACGATACGCCACAGACCGCAAAGCGATCCTACTTTAATAACACACTCATTCTCCGCAAGAGTCACGGTTGAATTAACCCAATGCAGCAAAAGGCAATTATCCCGTGAAAAAACAACATGCCTTCACATTGATCGAATTACTGGTGGTGATTTCCATTATCTCATTGTTGATTGCTATTCTTCTCCCCGCACTGGGACAAGCGCGCAAGGCGGCGCAGAAAATATCGTGTGGCAACAATCTCAAGCAGATCGGTATTGCAGCCAACGTTTATGCCAACGAGAACGATGATTACATGCCCGGCATCACACCTTATGTCAATGGTGACTGGTTCACATGGTATAAGCCGTTATTGATTAATCTGGGTAAAAACGAGATGACCGGCGCCGCTGCCGCCAATTGCCCGACACTGCGTTGCCCCAGCGTTGCCAACGACGATACCCGCAAATGTCACTATGGGATGAACTACTATTATCCACCAAGCCCCGGTGATATTGATGGGTATCGCCAGCTCTTTCAATTTACACCCAGCTCCAAACTCGTGCTCTTTGGCGATACCTACTTTATGGATTCACCGGAACAGATTCGTTTCTGGTCGAATGTGGGTTACCGTCATCTTGAAGCTGCCAACATGATCTTTGCGGACTCGCATGTTGCTTCGAGCAAGACGTTTGTGCAAAAAGATTTTGATCCTTCCAAGTGGTGAATGATACCTTGCTTTTGTAACGGTTATTCATATCAATTGAATGAAGTCGTGACACATGCGATGCTGATCGCTTTGGTATTCGTATGTACCTATTTTGCTAGACAGAAAGTTGTTTTGATGAATCGATTATTCCAGATCCGTTTTGTTTTG
>JBICHS010000630.1:0-2556 GCA_043101135.1 Phycisphaeraceae bacterium JB051 | reverse complement strand
GCCCTGATTGAACTCTTGACGACCTATGTTCAGACGAATCTGGAAGCTTACAAGCTTTCGCATCAGATCGTCGAACAGATTGATGAACTCATTGAGTATGCATTTAGTGGCTCTGAAGCAGAGAAGGTCAAGGATCTGGTTGAACAGGTGGCCCGTAAGGAATATGAAGCCAGCAAACTCGGCTGGCAATTTTTGGGCGCATTGTATTCGGAGGAAGGTGAACTGAATAAAGCTCAGTTCAACCTGCTCCAGCGTCTGATTGATGAGCTTGGGATGGTTTCCAAGCTCTCTGAACTGGTGGCTAATCAAGTCCGGATGACGCTGGAACGCAAGTAGTTTTTTCGCAGGAAACCCAATGGATGACATTACACTGATAACTGGCCTGGCATTGTGCTTCGGCTTTTACATGGCCTGGAACATTGGTGCCAACGACGTGGCCAATGCCATGGGCACGTCAGTGGGCTCTGGTGCCTTGACGCTTCGCCGCGCGGTGCTTTGTGCTGCCGTGCTTGAGTTTGCAGGCGCGTTTTTTGTCGGTATGCACGTGACGGAAACCGTGCGTAAAGGCATTATTGACACGGAATTATTCACAAACGATACCACCAACTTCATGTTGGGGATGCTTGCTGCGCTACTCGCGGCAGGGGCTTGGTTGCAACTGGCGTCCTACTTCGGTTGGCCCGTCTCCACGACCCATTCCATTGTCGGCGCCATTGTCGGTTTCGGCGTGGTGTACAAGGGCATTGACGCAGTCCATTGGGGCGCCATCGCTGGCATCGTCTCCAGTTGGGTGGTCTCTCCGCTTTTGGCAGGCTTTATCAGTTTTGTCATCTTCCGAGTGCTGCATAAGCAGATTTTCAGAAGTGACAACCCAGTCATCGCTGCCAAGCGTCTGACGCCATTTCTGGTGTTTCTGGTATTCGTGATTCTGTCCTTCGTGATGATCTTCAAGGGGCTTAAGCACCTGAAGTTGGACCTGCCGTTGGGGCAGGCTACGTTGGTTGCATGTGGGATTGGTCTGATTGCTGCGGTGATCTCCTTCGTGCTGGTTCGTCTACTTAAAAACGAAGGTCTGGCGATTCCCGTCCAGTCCTACCATGAGAGTTCTGTGAGTCGTGCTTTGCGTAAGGCTCGTAAACATCTGCGTCGCATCAAGCACCAGACCGATGACGAGTATGCCACCGAAGCCACGGAATTGCTCCAAAGCCTTGATGATCTGGCCGACAAGATTAACCGTGAGCAGGAAGAAAAGGGCAAGGAGCAGCCTCAGTTGACTGCACAGGCTTCTCAGCATGCCGCGGTGGAACGAATTTTCGTTTACCTGCAGATTCTCTCTGCCTGTTTTGTAGCCTTTGCACACGGTGCCAACGACGTGGCCACTGCCGTGGGCCCGTTGGCTGCCGTCATGGCCACAGCCAAAGAAGGTGTGATCGCCGCCAAGTCGAGCGTGGATTACCGTATTTTGCTTCTTGGTGGTGCCGGGATCGTCTTTGGTTTGGCGACCTGGGGTTGGCGTGTGATTGAGACCATCGGCAAGCGCATCACGGAATTGACGCCGACGCGTGGTTTTGCTGCTGAATTTGGTGCTGCAACAACCATCGTGCTGGCATCCAAACTCAAATTGCCGATCTCCACGACGCATACGCTCGTTGGTGCGGTGCTCGGTGTCGGTTTGGCTCGTGGTCTAAGTGCGTTGAACCTCAATACGATCCGTGACATCGTCATCTCATGGGTGGTGACGCTTCCCGCCGGTGCTGCTTTGGCGATCGTCTTCTTCTACACCCTTAAGCTCTTTATCGGTAGCTAATCCACTTTGGGGTATCAGTCATTGCATTGAGGCTGTAAAATGCGCCCTGCACGAGTCCGTTATTTTGGGATTCTCAAGGGGTCTGCATGCAATTGACACTCTTTCGACACGGCATTGCACAGCCACGTGAAGCTTCTTTACCGGATGCCGATCGGCAACTCACGACCAAGGGGATTGAGCGCACCATGCTTGCTGCCAAAGGTTTGGCGGTCTGCTGTACGGATGTGTCTTTGATTCTCACCAGTCCCAAGATTCGAGCGCGTCAGACAGCTGATATCGCATCAGAAATCCTGGATGTCAACGTTCAGATCTGTGATGAATTAGCGAAGGATGACTTGCAAGCAATCGTCAAATCAGTCGGGCAATTCGAAGTTCCACACATCTTACTCGTCGGCCACGAACCGACCTTCACAGAACTCGCATCCGAGCTTTGTTCCGAACCGGCTCGCTGTAAAAAGCAATGTGGTCAGTCCTCGATCGTTCTCAAGAAGGCTGGGGCTTTGAGTCTGTCATTGAATCGAAACGGTCAGAGGCTACGCCGTCCAGGACAACTGTTATGGTTGATGCAGCCGAATATCCTGCGAAAACTCGGCAAATCCTGAACCTTCATCCAATACGCCGTTTGTCCTGATCGATTCAGGACGCTTTGAAAACCTGTACCCCCGCGTCTGTAAGTGAATCACGCAAGCGACGGCCCTATCAACTACAAAAGTTCTTTTGCCCAAAAACAACGCAGGCCAACTCTGTTG
>JBICHS010000629.1:0-4895 GCA_043101135.1 Phycisphaeraceae bacterium JB051 | reverse complement strand
GTTTTTCAACTGACTTCACAGGACTATGGCAAGTTGAACCCCAATTGCTATGGGCCAGTTGGCTTCTTTGAAGATTGCACACCGCTGCATCAGGCTGCTGCCCGTGGTCACTTGGAAACGGTTGAGAAGTTGGTACTGTGTGGCGCGGAGATGGACGCCAAAGATCACAAGCATCATGCCACACCACGGGATTGGGCTGCCAAAGCTGGCAAAGAGCAGGTTGTCGAGCTACTCGATCAGATGCAGCAGTACATGCCCATCGTCTTTGCAGCAAGACAGGGCGATCTTGCCAAACTCGGCGAGTTACTTGATGCCAACCCGCAATGGCTCGATACGCCCATCCCCAACGGCGCGACCATGCTCATGGATTTATGCAACATCAATACGCCTTTGAAAAACGTTGGCAAGACCATTGCCTATTTAATCAAGCGTGGTGCCAACCCCAACCAAACCCTCAATCGCGATGGTACAGGTGAAACGCCATTGCATTGGGCAGCAAGTTTCGGTCCCAACATCAAGCATGGTCCTGAGGCAATCAACGCACTGCTGGATCACGGGGCACACATCGATGCCACAGGCAGTGTACTTGGTAATGGTACACCTCTGGTCAACGCAGTGATCTTCCGCGATCTGGATTCCGCGAAGTTGCTCATTGAACGCGGCGCCAAGTTTGACATGGCGCTGGCTGCTGGCGTTGGCCGACTTGATCTGGTCAAATCTTTTTTCGATGACTCGGGCAAGTTTCACAATCCCTATGGCAATATGCCCCATCGCGACAGTACTTCCGATCCGCAAGGCGAAATGAACATGGCCATTCTGCTTGCCGGGATGCACGGTCATCGTGCGTGTATCGCATGGTTGCTTGAAAAAGGTGCCCAGATCAATACGGTGAGTATTGTCAAAACCACCTGTCTGGATGAACTGATTAATCATGGCTATGAGCAAACCGCCAATTGGCTGAGGCAGCAGGGCGCCCTGACCTACAAGCAGCTTCAGGAACAAGAGGCTGGCAATGAGTGAATCGCCAAACCGATGGCTGATGCCACTGCCTGCCAAACCGAATTGGGAACATCAGAAAAAACTGGCCAAGCAATTGCTGCGTCAGCTTTGGGGCAATGATCCTGATGCGACTGAGCGCTTGATTTTACTTCATCCCAAACCGCCACAAGCTCATCAGGCCAAACTCTCCGACGCGCAACTTGTCATTGCCCGAGGGTATGGTTTTACCTCATGGGCGATGCTCAAAAGCAAGATTGAATCGTTGTCTCTCACGCCGTTAGAGCAGTGGATCAATGCGGTCAAAGCTGGCGATGTACAGCAGGTTCGCAAGCTTTTTGATCAACATCCAGAGCTTGATGATCATGCCAATGACCGATGTTTTGCCTTTGACAGCACTGCTTTGTTTGCTGCCAAGCCCAATTGGGAGTTGGTCGATCTGCTCATTGCACATGGTGCGGATGTGAATCTGAAAACGGGTTGGTGGGCCGGGGGCTACGGCCTTGCAGAGAACGAAACGTTGGAGATTGCCCAACAGCTTTTTTCCCGTGGCGTTGCCGAGGATATCTGGACAGCCGTTGGACTTGATCATCACGAAAAAGTTCGACAGCTACTGGCAGATGATCCAACGCTGGTTACTGCGCCCGGCGGGGATGGTTGTCATCCACTGCATTATGCTCAAAGCGTAGAGATGGTGGATTTGCTGGTTGGACATGGCGCGGATATTCATGCTCGTGATGTGGATCACACCTCGACGCCTGCCCAATACCAGATTCAAAATCATGATGTGGTCAGGCGACTGCTGGAGATGGGCGCCAAGGTGGATGTGTTTATGGCTGCGGCATTGGGCGATTTGAATCTGATCAATCAGTGCGCTATTGATGAGCCAGCTTGCGTTTCGCATCGCCTTGGCATTGAACCGTGGAGCAACAGTGCCGGCGGGATGATCTACAACTGGAAGCTGGGGCATGGTCTGACACCGATGGATGTGGCGGTCAAGTTAAAGCATGACGATGCACATGCGTTATTACTGCAATTGGCTGACCCCAAAGATCAATTGCTCGACGCAGCTTGGCGTGGTGATGTAACGCGTGGCAGGCAACTGCTTGCTGATCATCCCAGACTGCTTGATACCATGACCGATGACGATCACGGGGCGCTGAACCGTGCGTGTTGGTGGTACCGTCCCGATGCTGTCAGAGCGATGCTGTCTCTTGGTTTTAATCGTCATGTTGAAGATGATGAAAAAATGATGCCATTGGATCGGGCTGCGTTTCACGGGCACGTGCAATGTCTGCAATGGTTACTCGATGGTGATCCGGCACCACCTTTGGAACACAAACACCAATACGAAGGCACGCCGCTTCAGACCTGTATCCATGGTGCGCTTCACGGTTGGCAAACCGGGCATCATCAGGATCATGCAGCCTGCGTTGAAGCCTTGCTCAATGCCGGGGCCAAGTTTGAATATGCCTGGTTACCCACTGGCTCGGACGCGATTGATCAGGTGTTACGCAAGGCACATCGGCTGGGGTGTTGATGTACATTTTGACACGGATGACTTGGTCATCAATTCCAGGGCAGCAATGGATTTTTTAGAAAATGGATCAGAATTGCAGACGGTCGCGGACCAGTTGGCGGATGCTGGTCATCCACTGATAAAGCAGCGGGCGTTTGGGCAACGTCATGCGAACATAAACACGTTCACCCAACAATGCAGGGGCAGCGATGAGTTGGCCTTGCTTCATTGCCGGTTGCATTTCTTCGGGGAGTTCCAGCCAGAGTTCAAACTGCGGGCGAAGTGTTCTTTGCCCTTTGGGGTCTTCAGGGTCCATGGCAATCTGGCCACCCGCATTCTTGCTCAACGCTGGGTGAGGCAGGTAGCTTCGCCCTGAGTCAAAGGCCATGAGCAGGTTGCTTTCATGAACCTGTTCGACGTTACCCACGGTACGCAGCTCCACCTTCTGGATTTGCTTGGACATGGCTGCTGCACTTTGGGATTGGCTGACCAACGCGGTGACACGCAGTTGGGAGAGATCCGCAATGCGAGCGATGACCTGACCACGCTGAACATACTGGCCTTGCAGTTGCTTGAAGTCCGCGGCGATGAGCGTACCATCCTGTGATGCGGTTAACGTTTGATTGGCGATGCGGTCATTGATGTCCGCCAACTCATCCATGATGACTTGCTTTTTCTTCTCCGCAATTTTCATGTCCACGAGGTCTTTGATCATGGCCATGCGTTTTTCAATGTCGAGCTTGACCAGTTCCGATTCAAGCTCAGCCTTGCGTGCAAGCAGTTCAGGGTTTTCCGTTTTAAGCAGTGGATCGCCGGCTTTGATCTGTTGGCCGGGTTCGACGTAGATGTCGGTGATAAAGCCGTTGGTCTGGACAGCCACGTCGGTTCGCTTGGCCGACTCGATGACGCCTTCGGTGCGTTTGTGTTCATCGACCTTAATCACGCCGATGCCGATGAAGGCACCGATGAGCACGATAAACGTCACCGCGATGGCGCGTTTGCGTTGTTCGCCAAGCTGCCCACTGGTGAAGAGCCAATGGAAGAACTTGGAGCAGGGGACGACGCACCACGCGATAAAGGACCACGCACCGAGGATCAGGCCGATGGTCAGCAGTTGCCCGGAGATAAAGAGGATGATGCCTGCGAGCACGAAGAAGCGGTAGATTTGCGAAGCAATGCCGTAGAGAAGCAGGATCCACTGTTCACCTGCTGCGGTTGCGACCGGTTGGGCGTTCTCCATGCCGTAGGCAAAACGCTGGACGAGCCAACGGGTGTGCCGGGTCGCGCGGTCATACATGTTGGGCACTTCCAGAAAGTCCGCGAGCATGTAGTAACCGTCAAATCGCAGCAGGGGGTTGGCATTGAAGAGGATCGTGGTGAACGATGCCATGAAGACGATGTTGTAGGCCAATTGGGCGGTGAGTGAGCCGGGGTTGTTAGCCGTTTCATGAAGCCACACGAGCGCAGCACCGCCTGCGACAGCAAGTTCAAACATCATGCCCGCAGCATTAACCAGGAAACGATGCCAGCGGCTGGCGAAGCTCCAACTGCTTGTTGCATCAACAAACGGCGCGGGCATCATGATCAGCATCATCACGCCCATCTCAGGCACCGCACCCCCGAAGCGTTTACAGAGAATGCCGTGCCCGAATTCGTGAATCGCCTTGGTGATCAAAAACAGCAGGATCATCCAACCCCAGTTGGCCGGGGCGAGCACACTTTCAGCATCATTGACGAAGGTGCCAACTTCGGGCAGAAACTGCCAAAGGCAATAGGCCAACCAGATAAACCACAAGCCCAGTCCGACTTTGCTCAGCAGGGGTTTGAACAGTGGTAAACACCATGTCAAAAAGCGATCAGGGTTAATCAGCGGGATACGGACAAAGAGAATACTCATTGCCTGGCCGGTCCACTGTTTGAGCTTACGGCGGTTGGATCGGTCCAGCAGTGGCTTGGCGTCGACGGGTAAGTCCACACGCAAAAGGTTGGATTGGTTGAGCTGGCCGAGGATGTGGATCACTTCATTCTGCGTCGGCGCCATGTCCGCATAGCGATCCGTCGTCAGACGCCAGGCTTCGTCGACTTGACGTTTGCCATCGAGCAGTCCGACGAAGTGATGTGCCACCGGGTTAAGTCGGAAGAAGTTGTTACTGATCGGATCATGGACCACATACCAGTGTTCACCACGAAAGAGTTGTCGCGTCATCTGCACGTGCGGCCGCAGTGTCGGGGTGAGTCGACTGACGCGAGACCAATTTTGACTGAATGTGGGTCGTTCCATGGGATCGGGTTTCGTGATTCGGGTTTCGGGTTTCGTGGTTGGGGTTTGGGGGTTCGTTTGTTGGGGAATGTGGGTTTGATGTTTCGATACGGTGTTTGC